>JAIYCD010000125.1 GCA_027488195.1 Acetobacteraceae bacterium
GCGAATCGCGGTCGCCGGCGGCGGTGTGGCGGAAATCCTTTGCGCGCTCGGGCTGGAGGCAGGGCTTTGCGGCGTGGATTCCACGGCCGAGCATCCCGCGCGGCTGCGCGCCCTGCCGCAACTCGGCTACCAGCGCGCACTCTCGGCCGAGGGCGTGCTCTCGCTCAGGCCCGACCTCCTCGTCCATGCGCATGAGGCCGGGCCACCGGCCGTGCTGGCCCAGCTGCGGATGGCGGGACTGCCGATGCTGGCCGTGCCGCGGATCGCCGATGCCGATGGGCTGATCACGGCCGTCACGCAGCTGGCCGACGCGCTGGCGGTGCCGGCCGCGCCTTTGGCGGTCGCGCTGCGGGCGGATTTCTCGGCACTGGCCGCCATGCTGCCGCGTGGTGCGCCGCCCCGCGCGCTCTTCCTGCTTTCCGCGGGAAATGGGGCACCGCAAGCCTCCGGGCGCGGCACGGCGGCTGCGGCGATGTTCGACCTCGCCGCCATCCGCAACGTGGTGCAGGGCTATGAGGGCTACCGGCCTCTCTCGCCCGAGGCGGCGCTGACATTGGGCGCGGATTGGCTGGTTGCGCCCCGGCACAGCGTGGAAGCGCGCGGCGGTGCCGCCACCTTCCTGGCCCAGCCGCAACTGGCGCTGCTGCCCGCCGCCCGCGCCGGAAGGCTCTACACGCAGGACAGCCTCTATCTGCTGGGCTTCGGCCCCCGCAGCGCCCATGCGGCGCGGGATCTGGCGGAGGCGCTGCATGGCGTGGCCTTGCCTCCACTGCCGGAGCGACCCTGGCTGTGATCAACTGGCGCTTGCCGGCCCTGGCCGGGATGACAGGATTGGTGCTCGCGCTGCTGCTGGGGGTGGGCGCGGTGCCGATCCCGCCCTGGCGGGTGGTGGGGGCGGTGCTGGGTTCGGGCGTCGGTGCGGATGCGGCCATCCTTTGGGGCCTGCGGCTGCCGCGCACGCTGCTCGCAGCACTCGCAGGCGCGGCCCTGGGGCTTTCGGGCGCCGTCATGCAGGGGTTGTTCCGTAATCCCCTGGCCGATCCGGGCTTGCTCGGAGTCTCGGCCGGGGGCGCCTTTGGCGCGGTGACGATGATCGTGCTGCTGCTGCCGCAGGTCCCGCCCGGGCTGCGCCCGCATGCCGTGGCGCTGGCGGCCTTCACGGGCGCGCTGCTCGTCACAGCCCTCGTGCTGCTCCTCGCCCTGCGCGAGCGCCAGGTGGGTGTCGCCGGACTGCTGCTGGCCGGCATCGTGCTCAACGCCTTCGCCGGGGCCGGCACCTCGGCCATGATCTACGCGGCCGACGACATGCAGCTGCGCGACGTCACCTTCTGGACCATGGGCTCGGCCGCCGGCGCCACCTGGACCGTGCTGGGGGCGACGCTGCTGGCGGCACTGCCCTTGCTGCTGGCAGCCCCGCTTCTCGCCCGCGGCCTGGATGCGCTGATCCTGGGCGAGCGCGAAGCCGCCAGCCTCGGCATCCGCGTGGAGTGGCTGAAATGGGGTGCCGTCGGGCTGGTCGCGCTCGCGGTTGGAGGCGCGGTGGCGGCGACGGGGCTGATCGGCTTCATCGGCATGGTGGCGCCCCATCTGGTGCGCCTCGCGGGGGGCGCGGGGCATCGCTGGGTGCTGCCCGCCTCGGCCCTGATCGGCGCGCTGCTGCTGGCCGCCGCCGATGGACTGGCGCGCACCGCCGTCGCCCCGGCCGAGCTGCCCATCGGGCTTGTCACGGCGCTGCTGGGCGCGCCGATCTTCCTCGCGCTGCTGCTGCGGGCGGAGGGGCCCGGGCGATGACCATCCTCGCTGAACGACTGCGCGTCACCCGCGCCGGGCGCGTCCTGCTTGACCTGCCGCGCCTTGCGGTGGCCCCTGGCGAGGTGCTGGCGGTGCTGGGGGCGAATGGCGCAGGGAAATCCACCCTCCTGCGCTGCCTCTCGGGCGAGTTGCGGCCGGAAGCCGGAGCGGTCCGCCTGCTCGGCCGCCCCATCGCGCAATGGCCGGTGCGGGAGATGGCGCGGCACCGCGCCGTGATGCCGCAGGCGAGCAGCCTGGCCTTCCCGCTCCGCGCAAGGGACGTGGCGGCGCTTGGCCGGATCCCCTGGGGCGGCGGCGAGGTGGGGCTGGACGCGGCACTCGCCACGGCGGGCGCTGGGCATCTCGCACAGCGCTGGTACGGCACGCTCTCAGGCGGCGAGGCGCAGCGGGTGCAGCTGGCCCGCGTGCTGGCCCAACTGCATGGCACGCCGCCGGAGCGGAGCGCCCTGCTGCTCGACGAGCCGACCGCCAGCCTCGACCTGCGGCATCAGCACCGCATCCTGGAGGCCGCGGCTGCCCGCGCCGCCGCCGGCGCCGCGGTGGTGATGGTGCTGCATGACCTGCACCTCGCGGCGCGCCACGCGACCCATGTGCTCCTGCTGCGCGAGGGCGTGGCGCTCGCGGCCGGTCCCCTGTCGCAGATGCTGGATGCGGCGCTGCTCAGCAGCACCTATGGGGTCCGGCTGCGGCGCGTGCCGGACCCTGCGGGTGGCGCGGTGCTTTTCGTCTCGGGGTGAATCGTGGCCCGGGTGGTTCCACCCGGGCCGTTCCGCCCCTAGTTTGGCGAGAACCCCAGGAGAGAGACGGATGGATAAGTTCGGAATTGGCCAATCGGTGCGGCGCAAGGAAGATGTGCGGCTGCTGACGGGCGCCGGCCTCTATACGGACGACATCAACCGCGACAACCAGGCCTGGATGGTGGTGCTGCGCAGCCCGCACGCGCACGCGAAGATCCTCTCCATCAACACGGCCGCCGCCAAGGCCGCCCCCGGCGTCATCGAGGTGCTGACCGGGCATGATGCCAAGGCCGATGGCCTCGGCCTGTTTCCCGTCATGGTCGAAGTCCCCGGCAAGGACGGCAAGCCGCTCTGGTGCCCCGACCGCCACATCCTGCAGACCGAAGCCGTCCGCTTCGTGGGTGACCCCGTTGCCATCGTCATGGCAGAGACGCGGATGCAGGCGCAGGACGCGGCCGAGCTGATCGAGGTGGATTACGACATCCTGGACAGCATCACCGACACCGCCGCGGCACTGGAGCCCAGCGCACCCGTGATCTGGCCGGAGCGCGGCTCGAATCTTTGCGTGCATTGGTCGAATGGCCGAGAGGCGCAGGCGGAGGCCGCCTTCGCCAAGGCCGCCAGGACCGTCAGCGTCGAGCTGGTGAACAACCGCCTGGTCGGCAACCCGATGGAGCCGCGCGTGGCGCTCGGCGAATACGACCCGGCGGAGAACCACTTCACCCTCCACAGCCCGACCCAGGGCGTGGTCCGCGTGCGCGAGAGCCTGGCCAAGTTCATCTTCAAGCTGCCGAAGGAGCATGTCCGCGTCATCTCCCCCGATGTCGGCGGCGGCTTCGGTCTCCGCGGCAAGCTCTTCCCCGAGAGTGCGATGGTGCTCTGGGCCGCCAAGCGCATCGGCCGGCCGGTGAAGTGGCGCGCCGACCGCACCGAGACCTTCCTGTGCGACCCGCATGGCCGCGACCATGTGACCCATGCCGAGATGGCCTTCGACGCGGCAGGCAAGATCCTCGGCATGAAGGTCGAGACGGTGGCCGCCATGGGCGCCTATCTCTTCGATTTCGGCCCGCGCATTCCGACCGTTGCGGGCGGGCGCATCCAGGGCACCGTCTATGACATGCAGGATGTCAGCATCAACGTCCGCTGCGCCTTCACCAACACCGTGCCGACCGACGCCTATCGCGGCGCCGGCCGCCCCGAGACCGCCTATGTGATCGAGCGGCTGCTGGACCAGGGCGCCATCGCCTTCGGCCTCACGCCCGCCGAGATCCGCAACCGCAACTACGTGAAGCCCGAGCAGATTCCCTACATCAACTGCGCGGGCAACGAGATCGACAGCGGCCGCTTCGAGGAGACCCAGGCCCAGGCGCTGGACCTCATGGATTGGCAGGGTTTCCCCGGCCGCCGCGCCGAAAGCCAGGCCCAGGGCAAGCTGCGCGGGCGGGGGATCGGCTATTTCATCGAGGCCTCGGGCGGGCAGCCGCAGGAATGGGCGCGCGTGCGCATCAATGCCGAGGGCGAGGCGCTGGTCCATGTCGGCACCTTCAGCCATGGCCAGGGGCACGAGACGGCCTTCGCCCAGGTTTTGCATGCGCGCCTGGGCATTCCCTTCGAGAAGGTGAAGCTGATCCAGGGCGACAGCGACCTGACGCCGGCCGGTGGCGGCACGGGCGGCAGCCGCTCCTCGCAGATGGGCGGCGTGGCGGTTTCGCGCGCGTCCGAGATGGTGCTGGCCAAGGCCAAGCGCCTGGCCGCCTTCCTGCTGGAAGCGGCCGAGGGCGATATCGAGCATGAGGGCGAGCTTTTCCGCATCGCCGGCACGGACCGCGCCATCAGCTGGGCACAGCTGGCCCAGGCCGAGGGCATTCCCGACGAGACGCCGGGCCTCGATGAGGAGCTGCTGTACAAGCGCAACACCGAGTGCAATTTCCCCAATGGCTGCCACGTCGCCGAGGTGGAGATTGACCCCGATACCGGCATGGTGGCCGTGGTGCGTTATGCGGCGGTGGATGATGTCGGCGTGCCGCTCAACCCCATGCTCGTGCATGGCCAATGCCATGGCGGCATCGTCTCGGGCATCGGCCAGGCGCTCTACGAACACGCGCGCTACGACGATGAGAGCGGCCAGTTCCTGACGGCGACCTTCCAGGATTACTGCATGCCGCGCGCGGCGGATCTGCCGCATCTCGAAGTGGGGCTCAACGTCGTCCCCTGCCCCTCTAACGACCTGGGCGTCAAGGGCGCGGGCGAAGGCGGCTCCTGCGGGGCGCCGCCGGCGGTGGTGAGCGCGGTGTGTGACGCGCTGGGTGTCGCGCATATCGATATGCCGGTGACGCCCGAGAAGGTTTGGCGCGCGCTGGCGATGCGGCAGGCGGCGGAGTAAGAACGAGGGGCGCTGCCCCTCGTGCTCCCCGGCAGGAAACCCAGTTTCCTGCACCTTCGACAAATAGGGGTGCAGGGAACCCGTTCCCTGCTGGGGGAGCGCGAGGGGGCAAGGCCCCCTCGCAGGAGACCACCCATGGAATTGCTCATCCTCGTCGGCGTCATCCTGCTCGTCGCCATCGTCGCCATCATGATGGGCGTGCGCACCGTGCCCCAGGGCCAGGTCTGGACGGTGGAGCGCTTCGGGCGCTTCACCCGCACGCTCGACCCCGGCCTCGGCCTCATCATCCCGCTGGTGGACCGCATCGGCCACCGCATGGTGATCCAGGAGACCGTCCTCGACATCCCTGAGCAGGCCGTGATCACAAAGGACAATGCCGCGGTCCTGGTGGATGGCATCGTCTATTACCGCGTGATGGATGTTGTGAAGGCGGCCTACCAGGTGGCGGGCCTCGCCAATGCGCTGGAAGCGCTGGCCATGACCAATCTGCGCAGCGTCATCGGCTCCATGACCTTCGACGAGACGCTGAGCAAGCGCGACGAGATCTCCCGCCAGCTGATGACCGTGCTGGACGCCGCGACCGACCCATGGGGCGTGAAGGTCACCCGCGTCGAACTCCGCAAGGTGGAGCCGCCCGCCAACCTGGTCGAGGCGATGAACCTGCAGATGACCGCCGAGCGCCGCCGCCGCGCCGTGGTCGCCGAGGCCGAGGGCAAGCGCGAAGCCGTGGTGCTCGAAGCCCAGGGCCGCAAGGAAGCCGCCGACCTCGACGCCCAGGCGCGCGAACGCCTGGCCGAGGCCGAGGCCAGGGCCGTGACCTCGGTGGCGCAGGCCTCCGAGGGCGCCGGCAACGCGGCACTCAGCTATTTCGTGGCGGAGAAATACATCAAGGCGCTGGAGGCGCTGGCCGCCAACCCTTCCACCAAGACGCTGATCATGCCGATGGAGACCGCCTCCATGGCCGGGCAGATCGCGCAGGTGATGGCGGTGCTGGCCGCGAACAACCCGCCGCCCGAGCCCGCGCCCGCGCCGCCCCGGCGCTACCCCGCATGAACTGGGAGATCCTCGCCATCCTGGCCCTGGTACTGCTGGGGCTGGAGATGCTGACGCCCTTCACCGTCTTCCTGTGGATGGCGATCGGCGCGGCGGCGGCGGCGGGCGCCTCCTGGCACGGCATTGCCTGGCCTGGGCAGCTGGGCGTGTTCCTGCTCGGCGCCTCGGGCAGCATCGCCACCTATTTCCTGAAGCGGCCCAAGCCGCGCGGGCCGGACGTCTCTGCGCCGGGCGGCGTGCTGACGGGGCTGCAAGGCGTCGCCCTCGGCGAGCTTTCGCCCCAGGGCCGCGTGCAGGTGGCCGATGGCAGCTGGCATGCACGGACGGCCGATGGTGGCACCATCGCCGATGGCGCCGCCATCGAGGTGACAGGTCATGATGGCGCGACGCTGCTCGTGCGCGCGCTGGAGAGGCCCCCTACCCCGCCGTAATGCCAAGCGCGCGGATCATGCCGCCCACCTGCGCCACATCCCGCTGGACGAAAGCGGTGAATTCCGCGGGGGCCAGAGGCGTCGGCGCGATGGCATGCTCCAGCAGGCGCGGACGCACCTGATCGCTGCGCAGCGCCACCAGCGTCTCGGCATTCAGCCGCTCGACGATGGGGGATGGCAGATTGGCGGGCCCTGAGATGCCCACCCAGTTCAGCACGACCACCGTGGGGAAGCCCAGTTCCGGCATGGCGGGCAGGCCGGGCGCCATCGGGTTGCGCTCGGCCGCACTGACCGCAAGGCCACGCAGGCGGCCCGCCGCGAAATGCTCCAGATATTGCGGCATGGTGTCGAAGGCGAGCGGCACCTGGCCGTTCAGCAGGTCCGGCAGGAGGGGCGCGCTGCCGCGATAGGGCACATGGGTCAGTTCCACATTGGCCGCGCGCTGGAACATCTCGCCATAGATGTGGCCAACCGAGCCGGCGCCCGAGCTGCCGAAGCTGGGCGGGGTTCGCTGCGCGCGGATCCAGGTGATGAGGGAGGGCAGGTCCGTCGCGGGGATGAAGCGCGGATTGACCACGATCGCCGCCGGGGCGGCGCCGATATAGGTGATATGGGTGAAGCTGCGCACCGGATCATACCCGGCCTGCGGATAAAGCGGGGGCGAGGTCGTGATGGGCGCGGTGTTGGACAGGAACAGCGTGTAGCCATCGGCCGGCTGCTGCGCGACATGCAGGGCGGAGAGCGTGCCGCCCGCGCCGGGCCGGTTGTCCACCACGAAGCGCTGGTTGAAGGCGGCCGAGTAATGCTCGGCCAGAAGACGCGCCGTGATGTCCGAGGAACCGCCTGGCGGGAAGGAGACGACGATCCGCACCGGCCGCGTGGGCCAGACGGCCTGGGCGCGGGCCTGCACAGCGGGCAGGCAGAGCGGTGCCACGAGCAAGGGCAATTGACGACGACGCATGGGCCAAACCTCCATCAACGGAGGAGCCGTGCATCAATCATGCCGCATTACGCATCCATCATCTGCAGCGCCGCGCGCA
Source organism: Acetobacteraceae bacterium (assembly GCA_027488195.1). Taxonomy (GTDB): domain Bacteria; phylum Pseudomonadota; class Alphaproteobacteria; order Acetobacterales; family Acetobacteraceae; genus Roseococcus. The sequence continues at coordinate 7,457 of JAIYCD010000125.1, forward strand.
GCCCGAGCAGCGTTGCGTCCCAGACGGGCTTGCCCGCGCATTCCTCGCCGATCAGCGGAACCGGGTAGTTGGTGCACCAGCCCAGCAGCAGGTCGCAATGCGGCGCCACGCGCGCGGCCTGAGCCGCGATCACCTCGCGCGGGGTCGCGGCGTAGGAGAGGTTGTCCGAGAGGCCCAGATGGTCCTCGGCCGAGACTGCCCAGCCGCGCGCGGCGAAGGCGGCGATGAGCTTGGCCTGGTAGGCGTCATTATAGGGTGTGATCAGCCCGATCCGGGTGGCCCCCCGCGCCGCCAGCGCCGCTTCGAGCGCGAGGCCCGAGGTGGTGGCGGGAATGCCCGTCGCCGCCGTGATCCGCCGTGCCAGGTCCCGGTCGTGATCGAGGCCAATGGCGCCGCCCTTGCTGCCATTCCACAGGATCACGCCGGGCTTCGCGTGGCTCAGCAACTCGGCGGCGCGGAGCATGCCGTCCAGGTCGTAGCTGTCGGGAAACGGGTCGCTCGTGCCATGCACCGGAATGCGCGCGAAGATGGGCAGCACGCCCGGCACATCGCGCAACGCCGCCTGCGTCACCGCCTCCACCACCGTATTGCCGGAGGGGGTGATGGTACCGAGCACCTTGGGGCCGCTGAGGATCATCGAGCGAGCGACAGCAGCGCGGAGCGCGGCGGCATCCCGGCCTCGAATTCCGGCCAACGGGTGGAAGGGCGGTTGAAGGTCGCGCCGGGCTCGGCACCCGGCCGTCGCGCTACGGTGAAGATGGTGCCGCCATCAGGCGAGGCAACGGCATTGCCGATGCCCGCCGCCCGCGCCGCGCCATAGAGCGCCGTCACGCTGCCGCCCTCCACCGCCCAGAGCGTCTGCGCGCGTGCGCCGACCGGCCCCCCCGTATCGGTGCCGATCAGCAGCCGCCCGCGCGCATCGGCCGTCGCCGTCTGCACCGCGCCGAGCCCCTGCGTGTTGATCATGGTGCCAGCCATGCCGGGCGAAGCGGGGTCGCCGCCATCAGGGACAAAGCCCAGCACGCCGAAGCCGCCGGTCATGAGCAGGCGGTTGCCGCGCGGGTCCCAGGAAAGGCTGGACGGCGCATCGAAGGCCATGCCGCCCGCGGCGCGCGCCGCATCGACGGGGTTGGCGGCCGCGCCCTCGGGCAGCGCCACCCAGGCGATGCGCGCATTCTGCAATTGCGCGACGCTGAGCGTGCCGCGGTCCAGCGCATCGGCATCCCGCGCCGGGCCCGCGGAGACGAAGCGGAAGAGGTAACCCCCGGCGCCGCGCTCGGCCACAAAGACCACCGCCTGGCCGCCGCGCGCCTGTGCCGCCGCCGCATCCGCCTTGCCGAAGCGGCCGAGCGCCGTGCGTTTTACCGGGATGGATTGCGGGTCGAGCGGATCAAGCTCGACCAGCCAGCCGAAGCCCTCGCCGCGCTGGAAGCGGCGATCGAGCCCGCCCAGGCGGTTGGACCACAGCGCCGGATCGCCCTCGGCCAGCAGCAGCGAGGCCCAGGGCGTCGCCGCCCCCCCATTGATGCCGAGCACGCCCTGCACCGAGGAACCGGCCTGCTCGGCCAGCGGCCCGGAGACGCGGCAAAGGGTGGAGGCCGTGAGCCGGCGCGACTGGAAGCCGCCATCCACCACGATCCAGCGTCCGCCCTGGAGTTCCAGGTTGAGCAGCGAGGCGCCCTGCATCTGCGCGGCGACGGCCGGCCGGTCGAGCCCGCCGGGGAAGGCCATCGCGGCCTCCACCGTCGGGTGCGCGATGGCGAGGACGGCGCGCGTCACGCCATCGGCCGCCATGGGCGGAACGACCTGGGCGGCGATCCGCGCATCCCAGCCGAATTGGGCCGAGGCGCCCTCGGCATCCACAGTGGCCGGGTCGAATGGCGGCGCGTCGAAGGTCACGCGGTCGCCCCAGCGGATCAGCACGCCACGGCGAAGGCCCGGGCCCACCGTATCGTCCTGCTTCACCGGCGGCGCCGTCTGCGCGGCGGCCACCGCCGGGAGAAGCGCGGGCGTGGCCAGAAGAGCGCGGCGGCGGATCATGCGGGCATCTCCTCGATGACAGGAGGAACAAAGGACCGGACCGCCGGCAACGGGCCCGTCCAGGGCTCCACGCGAACCAGGCAGGATTGCGCGGAGGGGCCCTGCGTCAGGCTCGACGTGCCGATATCGGCGGTCAGCACATTCGGATTGCCATGGACGCAAAGGCTGCCCGGCACCCCGGGCTCCAGCGGGTCGAACCAGGCGCCGGTCGCCAGCAGCGCCACGCCGCGCGTGAGGTTCCCGTCGAGCCGAACGCCGGCGAGGCAGGCGCCGCGCGTGTTGAACACGCGCACCACCTGCCCATCCTCAAGGCCGCGCGCCGCCGCATCCTCGGGGTGCAGGCGGATCGGCTCGCGCCCGTGGATCTTGTCGGCGGCCGCGATCGGTCCGGGGTCGAGCTGCGAGTGCAGGCGCGTGGGCGGCTGCTGGCTCAGCATGTGCAACTCATCCGTCGCGGCGCCACCCAGCCATTCGCGGGGCGTGAGCCAGGTGGGATGGCCCGGGCAATCGGCGCGTTGGAACGCCGCGATCGTCTCGGAGAACAGCTCCACCTTGCCGGAGGGGGTGTTGAGCGGATGCGCCTGCGGGTCGGCCGCGAAATCGCTGAACTGGGTGAAGGCCTCATGCGCCTCGATGGGCGGCATCTCCACATGGCCCTCGGCCCAGAAGGCGTCGAAATCCGGCGCGTCGAAGCCCAGGCGCGCGCAGGATGTGCGCCACTTGTCATAGAGGAAGCGCAGCCAGGCGCCCTCGTCGCGCTGCTCGGTGAAGCGGGTGCGGAAGCCCCCGGCATCCGCGAGGTCGGCCAGGATGTCGTGGTCGTTCCGCGCCAGGCCCTGCGGCGGGATGGCCTGGTGCATGGCACGCACGAAGCGGTCGCGCGAGGAATGCGCGATGTCGTTGCGCTCGAGCGTCGTGGTGGCGGGCAGCACGATATCGGCGTGCCGCGCGAGCGCGGTCCACCAGGGCTCCTGCACCACGATGGTCTGGGCGCGGGACCAGGCGCGCAGCAGGCGGTTGAGGTCCTGGTGGTGGTGGAACGGGTTGCCGCCGGCCCACCAGACCATCTTGATGTCGGGCAGCGGAAGCTCGCGCCCATTGTAGTGCAGCATGCCGCCAGGGCGTTCCAGCAATTCCGTGACGCGGCCCACGGGGATGAAGTCGGAGACCGGATTTCGTGCCGCGGGGAGCTGGATGCCAGGCATCTCCCGCCGCGGATTGCCGATGCCCCCCGAAGAGCCATAGCCGAAGGCCACCCCCTGCCCCGGCTTGCCGATATTGCCCAAGGCCGCGGCCAGCGCGATCAGCGCCCAATAGGGCTGCTCGCCGTAGTCGGCGCGCTGGAGTGACCAGGCGGCGGTCAGCATGGTCGGCTGCGCCAGGCATTGTTCGGCAAGTTCGCGGATGGTGGCGGCGGGCACGCCGGTGATGCCCTCGGCCCATTCCGGCGTCTTGCCCGTGAGCGTCGGCGCCAGCTTGTCCCAGCCCACGCAATGCGTGGCGAGGAAGCCGCGATCCTCCCGACCGAGGGCCACGATATGCCGGATCATGGCAAGGATCATCGCGGCATCCGTGCCGGGGCGGATCGGCACCCATTCGGCGGCCAACGCGTCCTCGGTGTCGCCGCGATAGGGCGAGATGTTCACGAAGCGCAGCCCCGCCGCGCGGGCCGCGCGCATGTTGGGGCCATAGGTCATGGCCGCCCCGCCGGAAGTGACGTAGCCGTTCTTGGCGGCCAACCCACCAAAGCAGAGCATCAGCTTCGCGTGCTGGGCGATGGCCGCCCAATCCGTCATGCGACCCAGCACGATCTCGTTGGTGCCGACCACATGCGGGATCAGCGCCTGGGCCGTGGCGTAGGAATAGGCGTTGATGGAATAGGTGTAGCCGCCCCCCATGCCCAGGTAGCGCTGCAACTGGCTCTTCGCATGGTGGAACCGCCCGGCGCTGCTCCAGCCGTAGGAGCCGCCATAGATGGCGTTGTCGCCGTGCTCCGCCCGGGTGCGGGCCGTTTCTTCGGCGAGCAGGCGCGTTACGCGATCCCAGCTGACGGGCACGAAGGCATCGCCGCCGCGCGCATGGCCCGAGCGGCGGCCCTCCAGCCAGCCCTTGCGGATATGGGGCTGGTCCACCCGGGCCGCGCTGTGCACCGTCGCCGGCATGGAATCGATGAGCGAGGCCGGCACGGGATCCCGCGCAAAGGGCCGCACGGCGACCAGGCGCCCGCCCTCGGTTACGGCATCGAAGAAGCCCCAATGGGCGGCATGCGGCCGAATGGAGGTTTTGATCTCGGTCATGCGATGGATATTGCCCCCTTTCTCCCCTTCCGCGAAGCGCCGGGAGGGATAGACTGCGGGGAAGCACAGAGGATGCCACCATGACACCGCCGCGCAATTCCAACGCCGCCCGCGATATCGCCAACCTCATGCACCCCTATACGGATGCAAGGGCGCATCAAAAGAACGGTCCGCTCGTCATCACCCGCGGCGAGGGCGTGCGCGTCTTCGACGAGCAGGGCAACGCCTATATCGAGACGGTGGCCGGCCTCTGGTGCGCCTCACTCGGCTTCGACAATGAGCGCCTGGTGCAGGCCGCACTGAAGCAGATGCGCCAACTGCCCTTCTACCATTCCTTCACCGGCCGCAGCCATGAGCCCGCCATCGATCTCGCCGAGATGCTGATCGAGCGCGCGCCGGTGCCGATGAGCAAGGTGTTCTTCTGCAACTCGGGCTCCGAGGCGAATGACACCGCGGTCAAGATGATCTGGTACTTCAACAACGCCATCGGCCGGCCCGAGAAGAAGAAGATCATCGCCCGCATCAAGGGCTATCACGGCGTGACGGTGGCCTCCGCCTCGCTCACCGGCCTGCCTTACAACCACAAGCTCTTCGACCTGCCGATCCAGGGCATCCTGCATGCCGGCACGCCGCATTACTACCACTGCGCCCTGCCCGGCGAGACCGAGGACCAGTTCACCACGCGCCTCGCGAACGAGCTGGAAGAGATGATCGTCCGGGAAGGCCCTGAGACGGTCGCCGCCTTCTTCGCCGAGCCCATCATGGGTGCGGGCGGCGTGATCGTCCCGCCCGCCGGCTATTTTGAGAAGATCCAGGCGGTGCTGCGCCGGCACGACGTGCTCTTCGTCGCCGACGAGGTGATCTGCGGCTTCGGGCGCACCGGCAGCTACTGGGGCAGCCAGACCTTCAACATGGAGCCCGACATCCTGACCTGCGCCAAGGCGCTGAGCAGCAGCTTCCTGCCGATCTCGGCCGTCATGGTGAATGACCGCGTCTTCCAGGGGCTGGCCGATGGCTCGGCCGGGCTTGGCACCTTCGGCCATGGCTACACCTATTCGGGCCACCCGGTGCCCGCCGCCGTCGCGGTCGAGACACTGAAGATCTATGACGAGATGGACCTGGTCGGCCATGTCCGGAAGGTGGCACCCACGCTCCAGGACGGGCTGCGCAGCCGCTTCGCCGACCATCCGCTGATCGGCGAAATCCGGGGCGTCGGCCTGATCGGCGCCGTCGAGTTCGTTTCGAACAAGGAAACCCGCGCGAATTTCGACCCGGCCGTGAAGATCAGTCCCCGCCTGGTGAAGATCGCCGAGGGCCATGGGCTGATCATGCGCGCCCTGCCGGGCGACGGCATCGCCTTCTCGCCACCGCTCATCATCACCGCGGAGGAGGTGAACGACATGCTGGACCGCTTCGGCCGTGCGCTGGATGACCTCACGGTGCAGCTGCGCCGCGAGAGCATCGCCGCGGTTTGAGCAATCGCCTCTGGCCGCTGGCGGTGGCGCTGGCGGTCGCTCCCTTCATCGTGGTGCTGCAAAATCGCACGCTTGCGCCGATCACGCTGCTGGCCTTTGGCGGCGTGATCCTCGCGGCATGGCGCGCGGGCTGGCGGCCCTCAGCGCCGCCGAAATTGATCTGGCCGGCCCTGGCGCTGCTGGGCTGGGCGGGGATCTCGGCGCTTTGGGCGCTGGAGCCCGGCCGCGCGCTGGAGACGGTGCTGCGGCTGGCAGCGCCCCTGGCGCTGGCCGTGCTGGCGGTCGATGCGCTGCGGCAGGCGCCCCCTTCCCGGCTGATGCCGCGCGCGGCGGCTCTGGGCCTTGGGGTCGGCATCGCGGCCGCGCTCTTCGATGATCTCTCAGGCCATGCGCTGCGCGCCTTTGTGCGCGGGCTGAACGAAGCTCCCATCACCCTTGCCTTCGGCTTGAAGAACGCGGCCTCGGTCATTGCGCTCCTGCTGCCGCTCGCCGTCTTCGCCACGGACCTGCCGCGCGGGGTGCGTGTGGCGCTCGGTGTCTCGGGCGCATTGGTGGCGCTGCTGCTGCCCGGCGAGAGCGCCAAGCTGGCCGTGTTGGTCGGGCTGGCGGCTGGCCTGGCCGCTGGGCAGGCGCCACGCGCCACGCGGATCGGCTTGGCCGGGCTGGCGGCGCTGCTGATCCTGGCCCTGCCCTGGCTGCTGGGCGCCAGCCTGCCGCGCGATGCAAGCGCCCTGCCCAATTCCGCCGCGCACCGCCTGCTGATCTGGGATTTTGCGGCCGAGCGCATCGCCGAGCGGCCGCTGATCGGCTGGGGCATGGATAGCAGCCGCGCGATTCCGGGCGGTGCTGGCCGCGCCGATGCGGGAATCCGCGAGGCCTTCGGGCTGATTTCCCCGGCGGCGGCGCAATGGTTCGCCCAGGCGCAATTGCTGCCACTGCATCCGCACAACCTGGCCTTGCAGGTCTGGCTGGAGCTGGGGGCCATTGGCGCGACGCTGATGGCGTTGCTGCTGGCGCTCATCGCCCTGGCCTGCCGCAGCCCCGCCGCCTGCGGTGCCTTCGCCGCGGGACTGGTCATCGCCATGCTCAGCTATGGCGCGTGGCAATATTGGTGGGTCAGCGGCCTGTTGCTGGCGGGGGTTACGGCACCGCTCGTCAGTCGGGGGGCGCTCGCGCCCGAGCGCAAGCCGGCCTAGCTTCGCCCCATGCAACGTTTCTGGTTCAGCGCGGCGGGGCTCTGTGGGGCGCTTGCCGTGGGTCTCGCCGCCATCGCCGCCCATGTCGCGCTCGATTCGCGGGCCATGGTGCAGAGTGTCGCCATGCTGCTGGGCTGGCACGCGCCGGCGCTGATCGGCCTGGGCCTGTGGCAGCGCTCGGCCTGGGTGCCGGGAGTGCTCCTGGCGGGCCTCACCCTGTTCAGTGGCGCGGTGCTGATCCGCGCCTTCCTGGGCGTCTCGCTGGGGCCGGTGGCCCCCATCGGCGGCATGACGATGATCGCGGGCTGGCTGTTGCTGGCCGTGCTCGCGTGGCGCCGATGATCCGCGCCGCCTACCTGGCCGATGAAGGGCTGGAACGCCCGCTGGCCGAGGAGCTCGAGCTGTCCGGCCGCAGCATCTCCGCCTGGCATGGCCGCCTCGCCCTCTCGCCCGATCCGCCGGCGCCGGCTGCCTGGGCGCTGGATGTCTGGGACGACCCGCGCGAGATCCCGGCCCCCTCGGTCAAGCTCGCGGCCGATGGGCTGCGCGCCATCCAGCGCAACTGGTCCCTCGTGCCCGCGCTGCATCATCGCCGCGCGGCCCTGATCGAGGAGCGGCTGCCTCCCGTGAAGGCGCGCCCCCTCGCCTTCCCCGAGCCCGCGCCCACCGGGCATCTCGGCGGTTGGACGCTGCTGACGCAGGAGCTGATTCTCGCCTCGCCCACCAAATCCTCGCCCTTTCCCGGCGGCGCCCCGCGCTTCGTCGAGGACCGGGAGGGCCCGCCGTCCCGCGCCTATCTGAAGCTATGGGAGGGGCTGACGCGGCTTGGCCGTTACCCGGGCCCGGGCGAGACCTGCCTCGACCTCGGCGCCTCGCCGGGCGGCTGGAGCTGGGCGCTGGCGCAGCTGGGGGCCACCGTGACCGCGGTGGACAAGGCCCCGCTGGAGGATCGCGTGATGGCCATGCCCAACGTCACCTGGCGGCAGGAGAGCGCCTTCGCGCTCCCGCCCGAGCCGGTGGATTGGCTGTTCAGCGACGTGATCTGCTACCCGGCGCGGCTCTTCGCCCTCGTCACCCGCTGGCAGGACTTCGCGCGCAACATGGTCTGCTCGGTGAAGTTCCAGGGCGAGACGGACCACGCGGCGGCGGCGCAATTCGCGGCCATCCCAGGCGCGCGGCTGTTCCATTCGGCGCACAACAAACACGAGCTGACCTTCGTGCGGCTCGAGGGAGACAGGCCATGACCGCGCTCACCATCCAGTCCATCACCATCCGCGCGGTGGATGCGCCCATGGACCCACCGCTGCGCAACAGCCTGAACGTCATTCCCCGCGCGCCGCTGGTCATCGCAGAGGTGCAGACGGCGCAAGGCCCGCTCGGCACCGCCTATGCCTTCGCCTATGCGCCGGCCGCTCTCGGCCCGCTGGCCGTGCTGACGCGCAACCTGGGTGCCGCGCTGGTAGGGCGGGAGGTGGCGCCGCAAAAGCTCTGGGACGAGATGCTGAACGCCAACCGGCTGCTCGGCGCCGAGGGGCTGGTGATGATGGCGATCTCGGTGCTCGACATGGCGCTGTGGGATGCGCTGGCGAAGGCGGCCCACCTGCCGCTCGCGCGCCTTTGGGGCGGCGATCTCTCGCCCATTCCGGCCTATGGCAGCCTGCGCGGCTGGGGCCCGGCCATGCTGGCCGAGGAAGGCGGGCGCGCTGTCGCCACCCACGGCTTCCGCGCGGTGAAGTGCAAGCTGGGTGCCCCCAGCGTCGCGGGCGACATCGAGACGGTGCGCGCGTTGCGGGACGCCGTCGGCCCCGCCGTCGAGATCCTGGTGGACTACAACCAGGGCCTCGACCGGCCCGAGGCGCTGCGACGCGGCCTCGCCCTCCAGGCCGAGGGCGTGCGCTGGATGGAAGAGCCGCTGCATGTCACCGACGATGAGGGCCTCGCCTGGCTCGCGGACCAGCTGGAGATGCCCGTACAGGGCGGCGAGAACTGGTGGGGCGTCACCGGCATGGCGCGCAGCCTGGCAGCGAAGGCGACCGACCTCTGCATGCCCGATGTCATGAAGATGGGCGGCGCCACCGGCTTCCTGCGCGGCATGGCGCTGGCGGCCGCCCATCGCGTGCCCCTCTCCTCCCACATCTTCATCGAGGCGAGCGCCCATCTGCTCAGCGTCTGCCCGCTGCGGCATTACCTGGAGCACCTGGACATCGCGGGCGCGCTGCTGCGCGAGCCGCTGAGGATCGAGGCCGGATGCGCCATCCCGCCGGATCGCCCGGGCCTCGGCCTGGAATGGGATGCGGCGGCGCTGGCCCGCCACGCCGCCGACGCCTGAACCACCCAGAGGAAGCGAAGAGAATGGCCGACGACCCCCGCATGGACCCCGAGATGGCGGCCTTCACCGCCCATATGGCGACGCAGATGGCGGGCTACCCGCCCATCATCCTGCCCAACCCGCCGCGCAGCGCCCCCTTCGATGAGCCGCGCCGGATCAATGACGGCCCGCAGGTGCCGCTCAGCGAAGGCGGCCCGGTCATGGCCGAGAGCCGCGACCTGCTGCTGCCCATCCGCGGGCGGCGCATGCAGGTGCGCTTCCATCGCCCGAGCAACGACCCGAACCTGCCCGTGCTCATCTACATGCATGGCGGCGGCTGGGTCTGGGGCAGCATCGACACGCATGACCGGCTGATGCGCAGCTATGCGGCGGCCAGCGGCTGCGCCGTGCTGGGCCCCGACTACGCGCTGAGCCCCGAGGCGATCTTCCCGCAGGCGATCGAGGAGTGCCACGCCGTGCTGCGCCATGTGGCGACGCAGGGCGCGGAGCTGGGCCTGGACCCGAGCCGCATCATCCTCGGCGGGGACAGCGCAGGGGCGAACCTCGCATCCGGCCTCGCCCTGCTGAATGCCGAGCAGCCGGAGCCCATCCCGCTCGCCGGCCTGCTGCTGAACTATGGCGTCTTCGACCACAGGCTCGACACCTCGAGCTACCAGGAGTTCGCCGATGGCTACGGACTGACCCTCGCCAAGATGCGCTTCTACTGGGACGCCTATTGCCCGGACCCGGTGGCCCGCGCCTCGGCCTTCGCCTCGCCCATGCGCGGCCCTCTCTCGGTGCTGCCGCCCACGCTGCTGCACATTGCGGAACTCGACGTGCTCTGCGCCGAGAACCTCGCCTTCGCGGAGAAGCTGCGCGCGGCCGGCGTGCCGCTGGAGACCGAGCTGTTCCGCGGCACGGTGCACGGTTTTCTGCGTGCGCTCGGCCGGGTGGGGGCGGCGGATCGCGCCGTGGAACTGGCGGGCGCCTGGCTGAAGGCGCGCTTCAGCCGGTGATGTTCATGCGCCGGAGCAGCGGGCCCCAGCGCTCGCTCTCCGTCCGCAGGAAATTGGCGAATTCCTCCGGGCTGCTGCCGATGGCGAAGATCCCCTCGGCCAGCAGCCGCGCGCGGAAATCCTCGGTGCGGATGGCCTGCACCGCGGCCGCATTCACCCGCTGCACCATGGCGGTCGGGGTGCGGGCCGGGACCAGCAGGCCGAACCAGGTCTGCGCCACGGTGCCGGGGCGGAAATCGGCCACCAGCGGCACCTCCTCATTGCCCGGCATGCGGCGCTCACCCGTCCAGGCGAGGATGCGGCCCTGCCCCGCGCGGTGCATGGCAAGCCCCGTGCTGCCGCCCACCACCAGCAGGTCGAGCCGCCCGCCCAGAAAATCCGCGACCTGCGCGGCATCGCCGCGATAGGTAACATCCTGCATGCGGACGCCGAAGGCCTCGTTCACCAGCAGCATCGCGATGTTGTTGAAGCTCGAAGGCCCATTGGTGCCGTAGGTGATGGTGCCGGGCGCCGCCTGGGCCCGGGCCATCAGCACCTCCAGACTGGCGGCGCCGTCGGGGCGCGCCACGATGGCGAAGGGCAGCGTCGAGATCAGCGTGACCGGCGCGAAATCCGCCTCCCGATAGGGAATGTTGCGGACGATGTGCGGGTTGATCGTCAGCGTGGAGCCCGAGGCGATCAGCACCGTGTGCCCATCGGCCGCCGAGCGCGCCACGAATTCGGCGCCGATCACGGTCGCCGCCCCCGGCCGGTTCTCGACCTGCACGGGCAGGCCGAGCGGGCCCGCCATGCGCTCAGCGAGGATGCGGGCGGTGACGTCGGTCGAGCCGCCGGGTGGGAAAGGCACGGTGATAGTCACCGGCCTCGCCTGGGCCAGAGCCGCGCCCGGCAGCAGCGCCGGCGCGGCCAGCAAGGCGCGGCGTTTCACGACGCCACCAGGATTGTGCGGCCGGTCACCTTGCCGTCGCGCAGGCGCATGAGCGCGGCATTGGCGTTCTCCTGCTTCTCCAGCGTGATGGGGATGCCCGGCACCTTCCCCTTCTGGGCCAGCGCTACCAGCGCCTTCAGCTCCTTCAGGCTGCCCACATAGCTGCCCTGGATGGTCAGCGCCTTGATCGGCATGAGCGGCAGCGGCACCCGCATCTCGCCGCCGAACAACCCCACCTGGATGAGCTTGCCGCCCTTGGCCAGCGCATCGAAGGCGGCCATGGCGGTCTTTGTGCCATTCACCAGATCAATGATGCCGAGAACCGGCCCGCCGCAGGCCTTCACGATGTGCTGCGCCGTGTCGCCACCGGCCAGCACGGTCTCGGTGGCACCCTGCACCTTCGCGGCCTCGAGCTTCGCCTCGTCCACATCCACGGCGCAGATGCGCTTGTGGCCCATCGCCTTCAGGATCGCGATGGCGTTCAGCCCAAGCCCGCCCGCGCCGATGATGACGATCGGGTCCGTCTTGCCGATGGGCTGGAGCTTGCGGATCGCCGAATAGACCGTGACGCCCGAGCAGGCATAGGTGGCGGCCAGCGCGGGATCGAGCCCGTCGATCGGCACCAGGTGCTTCCAATGCGTGGCCAAGACATGGGTGGCGTAGCCGCCATTCTGGTAGACGCCGAGCGCGCGGGGCTTCACCGCGCAAAGATTCTCCTCATCGGCCTTGCAGCGCGCGCAGGTGCCGCAGCCGACCCAGGGAAAGACAAGGCGGATCTGGCCCTTCTTCAGTCCCTGCCCTTTTGCCCCCGGCCCCCACTTCACCACCCGGCCCACGATCTCATGGCCCGGCGCCAGCGGCAGCTTCAGGCCGCGATCGGCCATTCGCAGCTTGCCCCGCGTGCCGAGGTCATACTCGCCCTCCCAGATGTGCAGGTCCGAATGGCAGACGCCGGCATGGGTGACTTCAAGGAGCACCTCGTCCCCCTGCGGCTCGGGGGTGGGAAGCTCGATCTCCTGGAGCGGCTTGCCCAGCTCGGTGATGGCCCAGGCGCGCATGGTCGTCTCTCCCTCTTGCTGTTGGCGATATGGGAAACCCTCGGCGGCCCGCGGTCAATCGGCATCGGGTGGCGGGGGTGACACGAAGCCGCCATATTGCCGCCGCCTGCCCAGGGCAGGTGACGTGAACGCATGGAGCCTCGCGCGCCGATGACACGGCTGATGGTCGCCTTTTTCTGCTCGGGCTTCGCCGCCCTGCTCTGCCAGATCATCTGGCAGCGCATGCTGGGCGTCTTCGCGGGCTCCGACACGGTCTCGGCCGCGCTGGTGGTGGGCGCCTTCCTGGCCGGGCTTGGGCTCGGCTCCATCATAGGCGCCAAGCTGGCCGACCGGCTTTCACCGCATCGCGCCCTGCTCGGCTTCGCGCTGTGCGAGGCTGGGGTCGCGGTCTGCGCACTTCTCTCGAAGTTCTTCCTCTACGACCTGATCGCCATGGGCCTGTCCGAGGTGGTGGAGCAGCCGGCCGCCATCTTCGCCCTTTGCTTCGCGGGCCTCGTCATCCCCACCACGCTGATGGGCGCCTCCCTGCCCCTGCTGGCGCGCGCGGTCACGACCGACCTCGCCAGCGCGGCCAGCCGCATTGGCACGCTCTACAGCCTGAACACCCTGGGCGCGGGGCTGGGTGCCCTGATCGGCGGCTGGTTCATCGTGGGGAGCCTCGGCTTCGTCGCAGCCCTTGTCTTCGCGGCGGGGCTCGACCTGGTGGCCGCGGCACTGGCGCTGACGCTGCTGCCCGGCCTTTCGCGCGAAGCACCGCCCGCGCCCGAGCGGCACGCGGCCGCCCCGGCCGAGCCCTTTGGCGGCCTGGCCCTCTGGTGCCTGCTGGTCTTTCTTTCCGGCTATGTGATCGTGGCGCTGGAGATCATCTGGGTCCGCATGCTGGGCCAGGTGGGGCAGTATCACGCCTACCTCTTCCCGACAGTGCTCGGCGTGTTCCTCCTGGCCGATGGGCTCGGCATGTCGCTCGCCTCGCGCATGGTGCGCAACATGCCCGACCCCCGCCCCGCCTTCTTCCTGACCCAGGGGGCAGGCTTCGTGCTCGGCGTGGCGCTGCTCGGCCTGCTCTGGTGGCTGATGGGCGTGGCACCCCTCAAGGATGTGATGGCGGTGGATTTCGACCGCTTCGGTCCGCGCGAAATCGCGATCTCGACGGCCATCATCGTGGCGGTGGTGGCGCCGCCTTCCTTCATCATCGGCATGACCTTCCCCTTCGTGCAGCGCGCCGTGCAGCAGGATCTGGCCAGCGTCGGCGCCCGCGTCGGCTGGGTGCAGCTGGCCAATATCCTGGGCAATGCGGCGGGCTCCATCGCGACGGGCCTGCTGACCTTCCATCTGTTTGGCACAATGGGGACGCTGCTGCTGCTGGCGATCCTCTCCCTCGCGCTGCTGGGCTTCTGGGTGATGAAGGCCCAGGCCTCACGCCCGGCCACGCTCGCACTCGCCGGGCTCACGGCGCTGATCGCCATCGCGGTGCCGAGCAACCAGGCCTTCTGGTCGCGCATGCATGGCCTGCCCGCCAACACCGAATCCGCCTGGGGCGAGGACCGCTCCGGCATCGCCTTCTGGCGCGAACGCGGCGAGGGCGAGGGCCGCGCCCCTGGCCGCTTCTTCATCATGGGCCATGGCCAGGGCTTCGTGCCCTTCCTGGATACCCACATCCTGCTCGGCATGCTGGGGCCGATGATCCACGCCGACCCGCAGCGGGTGCTGACCATCGGCGTGGGCTCGGGCGGCACGCCCTATGGCGCCACGGTGAACCCCGCCACGCGCGAGATCCGCTCGATCGAGCTCATCAAGCCGGTGCTGGACGCGCTGGAGGAAATCGCCCGCGAGCGGCCGCAATCGGGCGTGGCGGCGCTGATCGCCGATCGCCGCGTCAGCCTGGAATATGGCGATGGCAGGCGCGCGCTGACGCGCGGCACGGGCCTTTATGACGTGATCGAGGCCGATGCGATCCGGCCGCAATCCTCGCATTCCGGCCTGCTCTACAGTGCCGAATTCCTGGAGCAGGTGCGCGGCCGTCTCGCGCCTGGCGGGCTCTATGTGCAATGGGCGCCCACCTGGCGCGTGGTGGACACCTTCGCCGCCGCCTTCCCCTACGCCGTGCTGCTGCGCCCGGTGAATGTCATGATCGGCAGCGACCGGCCCATTCCACTCAACCAGCCGGCCTTGCTAGCCGCCCTGCGCCGGCCCGAAATCATCACCTTCGCCCAGCGCGGCAATCCCGACGCAACCGATCTCACCAAGCTCGTGGATGGCGAGGTCACGGTCTGGACGCCCCAGACGCCCCGCGTCGCCCCGCCTTTGACCGACATGTTCCCACGCGACGAGTTCTTCCTGAACCACGCGCAGCTGCACAGCTGGGCGCCGCGGCGCTGACCGGGCACCCGGCGGGTCAGCCCATTTCCGGCAGATGGGGCAGCAGTTTGTCCAGCCGGATCGGGTAGTCGCGCACCCGCGCGCCCGTCGCGTTGTGGATGGCATTGGCCACGGCGGCGCCCACGCCGCAAATGCCAAGCTCCGCCACGCCCTGCGCCTTCATGGGTGAGGAAATCGGGTCCACCTCATCGAGGAAGATCACCTCCTGGCGCGGGATGTCCGCATGGACCGGCACCTCATACCCTGCCAGGTCGTGATTCACGAAGAAGCCGTGGCGGTGATCGACCGCGAGTTCCTCCATCAGCGCGGCACAGACGGCCAGCATGCGCCGCACCCGTGTGCCGCAGCGGCAGATGTTGCCGCTCATCCGCTCACGGATTTCCTCGGGCGTGACCTGCGGCGGCGCCAGCAGATCGGCCGTCACATGGCTCGGCATGCCGGCGGCGATTTCCTGCAGCGCGGCGCCCGAGGCGCAGATCTGGCCGGGCGTGCAATAGCCGCATTGGTAGCCGTCATGCTTGATGAAGGCTGCCTGCATGGGGTGCAGCGCATCTGGCTGGCCGAGGCCTTCGATGGTGACGACCGTGTCGCCCTGATGCATCACGGCCAGGGTGAGGCAGGAATAGATCCGGCGCCCATTCACCAGCACGGTGCAGGCGCCGCATTGCCCGTGGTCACAGCCTTTCTTGCTGCCGGTCAGGCGCAGATGCCCACGCAGGGCGTCGAGCAGCGTCGTGGGCGGCTCCAGCTCCATCTGCGCATCCGTGTCGTTCACGCGCAGCGCAACCGGCACCAGGCCCGTTGCGCGCTTGTTCAGAGCGGAAGCGCTCTCGGCCATCGCTTCAAGACCGGTCGTGGTCGCCGCGGCGGCGGCGGCCAGGACGCGCCTGGTCAACAGCACATCGGCGGTGCCTGTCATGATCCCTGGTCCTCATCGCGTGCGGCGCCCCGCTTGCCTTTCTCCCGGCTTTCGGTGCAAGGCGAGTTGCATGGCCCTGCTCCTCGCCTTCCTTGCCGGCTTCCTGCTCTGGCCCGGCCTCGCCTCGGCGGAGGCGGCGTCCGGCTTCCAGCATGCCGTGCCGGCCAGCAAGATCTTCGCCCTGCTCTTCCTGATGATCGGGCCGATGAAGATCCTGGCCCCCTTCGTCATGATGACGCGCGGCACGGATGCCCATTTCCGCCGGCAGCTGGCCACCCGCGCGATCCTGTTTTCGGCCGCGGCCCTCACCGTTGCGGGGCTGCTCGGCCAGCGGATGTTGCGGAATTTCGATATCCCGCTCCAGATGCTGGCGCTGACCGGGGGGCTCGTGCTCTTCCTCGTCGCGTTGCAGACCCTGCTGGAGCAGTTCAAGCGGCCCGAGGCCCCGCGCGGCGATCCGACCCCGCCCAGCCTGGCCATGGCGAGCAGCCCCCTCGCCTTCCCCATCATCGTCACACCCTACGGCATCGCCGCGATGATCATCTTCGTGGCGCTGGTGGAGGGCGATCCGGCGGCGCAGCTCACCATCGCCGGGCTCGTGGCGCTGATCCTGGCGATGAACTGGATGGCGATGCTCTATGCCCATGCGATCCTGAAATATGCGGGCACCGCGCTTCAGGTCTTCGCCGTGGTGCTGGGGGTCACGCAGGTGGCGCTGGGCCTGATGATCATCCTGCAAAGCCTGAGCGGGCTCGGCGTCTTCACGCTGCGCATCTGAGCGGCTTGCCGGGCCTGGGCCCGCCGCCTAGCCTTCCCTCAACGAACCAAGGGGGAAACGGCCGCATGAAGGTCACCGATGTCATCTGCCACGTGGTACAATCCAAGGTGGAGAAGCCCTTCACCTCGGCGCGCGGCTGGCTCTACACCACCCGCGCCTCCTGCCTCGTCGAGATCCGCACCGATGAGGGCGTGACCGGCTGGGGCGAGTGCTACGGCCCGGCGATGGTCAACAAGACCATCATCGAGACGCAGTATCGCTCCCGCGTCATCGGCCGCGACCCCTTCGACGTGGAGGTGATCTGGGAGGATCTCTACAACCGGATCAAGGATTACGGCCTGACCGGCATGACCATCTGCGCGCTTTCGGGCATCGACATCGCGCTGTGGGACGTGATGGGCCGCGCCGTGAACAAGCCCATCCACAAGCTGATCGGCGGCGCGCATCGCACGGAACTCGTGGCCTATGCCACGGGCCTCTACTTCATCGACATGAACCGCCTGGTCGAGGAAGCCGTCGAGGAGGCGCTGGCTTACAAGGAGCAAGGCTTCCGCGCGGTGAAGATGAAGATCGGCCTGGGCGACCCCAAGCTCGACATCCGCCGCATCGCCGCGGTGCGCGAAGCACTCGGCGATGGCGTGCAACTCGCGGTGGACGCGAACCACTGCTTCACCGTGCCGCAGGCCATCAAGCTGGGGCGCGAGATGGAAAAGCTCGACCTGCTCTGGTTCGAGGAGCCGATCAGCCCCGAGGATCATGAAGGCTATGTCGAGGTCTCCCGCGCGCTGGATCTCGCGGTTGCGGGCGGCGAGAACGACTTCACCCGCTGGGGCTTCCGCGACGTGATCGCGAAGAAGGCGATGGACATCGTCCAGCCCGATGCCTGTGCGGCGGGCGGCATCAGCGAATGCCGGAAGATCGCGGCCCTGGCCAGCGCGCATGGGGTGGAATGCGTCCCACACGCCTGGGGCTCGGCCATCGGGCTCGCCGCGACGGTGCAGTTCCTGGCCGCCCTGCCCGATACGCCGCCCGCCTTCCGCCCCATGCCGCCCATGCTGGAATTCGAGCAGACGCCCAATCCGTTGCGCGACCACCTGGCGAAGGAGCCCATCGTGCAGGTGAACGGCATCGTCCGCGTGCCGGATGGGCCGGGCCTCGGCATCGAGGTGGATCTTTCCGTGCTGGAAAAATACCGCGTGGCCTGACAAGCTCCCGACAACGCCATGCCGGAGTAACCGGCAGGCCAATTTCAGGGAGGAATGACGATGCGGCGAATCCTGCTGCTCATGCTCGCGCTCGCCGCACCAGCGGCCGCTCAGGACTATCCGACGCGGGATATCCGCTTCCTCAACGCCTTCGCGCCCGGGGGCACGTCGGACCTCTTGGGGCGCGTGCTGGCCGAGCAGCTTTCCCAGCAGATGGGCCGGCGCGTGGTAGTGGATAACCGCACGGGGGCCAGCGGCGCCATCGCGGCCGGCGAACTCGCCCGCGCCGCGCCCGATGGCTACACGCTGCTGCTCGTCTCGATGAGCATGATGGCCGTGCTGCCGCAGATGCAGCGCCTGCCCTATGACACCGACCGCGACATCACGCCCATCGTGAACGTCGCCAATGTCTACAACATCCTGGTGGCCTCGCCCGCCTCGGGCATCCAGACCTGGCAGGATGTGCGGCGCATGGCGCAGGAGCGCCCCGGCGCCTTGCGCTGCGCGACCGTCGGCCCGGGTTCCAGCCAGCAATTATCCTGCGCGCTCTTCATGTCGCTCACCAACACGCGGCTGGAGCAGGTGGGCTATCGCGGCGGCGCGCCCGCCATCCTCGACATCGTGGCTGGCCGGGTCGAGGTGATGTGGGGCAACATGCCGGAATACCTGGCGCAGATCCGCGGCGGCGGCCTGCGCGCCATCGCCTATGGCGCGGCCAGCGCCTCGCCCCTGCTGCCGAACCTGCCGGTGATGTCGCAGGATGGGTTGCCCAATTTCGTCATTCCGAACTGGTTCGGCGTGGCGGGCCCGGGCGGCATGGCGCCGGCCCTGGTGCAGCGGATCAATGCCGAGGTGAACCGCGCCATGATGGCGCCCGAGGTCCAGCGCCGCTTCGAGGAGAATGCGATGCTGCGGGTCGGCGGCACCCAGGCGGACATGGTCCGGCAGATCGGCCAGGACCGGGAGCGCTGGGGGGCCGTGATCCGCGACCACGACATCAAGCCGGAATAGACCGACCTATTCCGGCGGTGTGACGGGGGCCGTCTCCTCCCGCACCGCCAGCACCTTGTCCACGCGGCGGCCATCCATGTCGATGATCTCGAAACGCCAGCCGGCATGGGCGATGCGGTCGCCCTCGCGCGGGATGCGTTGCAGCAGCGCCAGCATCAGGCCGCCCACCGTGTGATAGGCGCCCGATTGCGGCGGCGGGGCGAAGGCTTCGAGCCGGTCGCGCAGTTCATCCAGCGCCATCATCCCGTCCAGCAGCAGCGAGCCATCATGGCGCTGCACGGCGGAGGGCTTGCCGGATTCCGGCGCGGGCCCCAGCTCGCCCACGATGGCCTCCAGCAGGTCGGAGGCGGTGACCACGCCTTCGAAGCTGCCATATTCATCGAGCACCAGCGCCATGCCGAGGGCATCGGTCCGCAACCGCTCCAGCGCATCCAGCGCCGAGAGGCTGTCCGGCATCACGATGGGCTGGCGCAGGGCGGCGGCGATGTCGAGGGCCGCGCCCTCCAGCATCTGGTCCAGCAGGTCCTTGGCGGCGACCACGCCCACCACATTGTCCACGCGTCCATCGGCCACGACGAAGCGCGTGAGCGGCTCGGCCCGCAGTGCCGTCGCGATCTCGGGCGGCGCCGCGTTGCGGTCCAGCCAGGCGACCTCCGGGCGGGGCGTCATCAGGGCGCGCACCGGCCGGTCGGCCAGGCGGAGCACGCGCTCGATCATCTGCCGCTCGCCATGCGCGAGGGCGCCGGCCTCGACACCTTCGGCCACCACGGCCTTCACCTCCTCTTCCGTGACGCTCTGGTCGGTCGGCTGGTAGGCGCCGAAGAGACGCAGGATCAGCGCCGAGGAGCGGGAGAGGAACCAGATGAAGGGCGCCGTCATGCGGGCCAGGGCCGTCAGTGGCAGGGCCAGCGCGGAGGCGACCTTCTCCGGGTTGCGCAGCGCCAGCTGCTTGGGAACCAGCTCGCCCAGGATCAGGTTCATGTAGGTGATGGCCATGACCACGAAGAAGAAGGCGAGCTCGTGGCCCAGGTTTACCATGAAGGGATAGGTTTCCAGCCAATCGCCGAAGGGGCCGGCGATGGCCGCACCACCGAAGACGCCGGCGAGGATGCCGACCAGCGTGATGCCGACCTGCACCGTCGGCAGGAAGCGCTGCGGGTCCTCCTGCAACGCGATGGCCGCGGCGGCCCCGCGGCTCCCCTGGCGCTCCATCGCCAGCAGCCGCCCCTTGCGCGAGGAGACGACCGCCAGCTCGCTCATGGCGAAGACGCCGTTGAGCAGCGTGAGGAGAAGGACGAAGATGATCTCGAGGCTGACACCCATGGCGGTCATGTAGGGCAGAAACCCCTCCGCGGGTATCGCCGAAGCGGAGGATTCACTTGCGCCTTCGCCCGGGCGCGGTAGTTCTGCATCCATGGACACGATGACCCACCGCACCGCCTGGCTCCTCGGCCTCGCGGGCCTCCTGCCCTTCGCCGCCTGCGCGCTGGCCTTTTTTGCCGCCCCCGATTCCTGGTCGGGCTTCGCCGAGGGGGCGCTGATCGCCTACGGGGCGGTGATCCTGAGCTTCCTGGGCGCCGTGCATTGGGGACTCGCCCTGCGCGCGCCGGTTGAAGAAGCGGCGTATGGCCCGGCGCGGCTCCTGCTGGGGGTGGTGCCGGCGCTGCTCGGCTGGGTTGCATTGCTGCTGCCGGATGTCTTCGCCCTGACGCTCCTTGCCCTGGGCCTGCTGGGCACGGCTAGCATGGAGCAATGGGCGCGCGGCCCAGGCCTCGTGCCGGGCGATTACCTCGTCCTGCGCTGGGTCCTCTCGATCGGCGCCGCACTTTGCCTGATGGCGCCCATCACGGGCTGAACCCCTCCCGCAACTCAGGATTGCCGCCCGGGTTTGCGGGATGACCTGGGGCTGTTCTGATCAGGAAAGTAAAGCTTGTCTTAAAATCGGTACGGTGTTATAAAATTGTTAACACTTGGACCGTGGAGACTTCGATGGCCGACATCCTCACCTTCCCCCAGAAGCCGGAAGACCGCCTGCGCGCTGCCCTTCGCCGCCTGGATGACGCGCTGGTCGAGCAGAAGCTCGCCTTCACAGAGTTCCGGACCAATCTGGCCGCCCTGGGCGGCGCGGTAAACGGCCTTGAGGGCAGTCTGCACCAGTATCGCGACAGCCTCGCCTCCACGCAGCAGGATGTGGCCCGCACCCAGGCGGCCGCCCGGCGCCTGGAAGACACCGCCGACATCTGGCTCCAAAAGGCGCGCTGAGCCGCAGCCATGTGCGGCCGCTACGTCCTGCAGCGCGACCCGGCCGGCCTGGTTCGGTATTTCGGTGCCTCACCGCCGGTGCCGAACCATCCGCCAAGCTGGAACATGGCGCCGACCCAGCAGAGCCTCGTACTGCGACGCAACCCGCAATCGGGCACCCGGCATCTGGACGTCCTGCGTTGGGGCCTCGTGCCCCGCTGGGCCAGGGATACCGCGGGCGGCGCGCGGCTGATCAATGCGCGGAGCGAGACGGTGCTCGAGAAGCCCAGCTTCCGCGACGCCTTCCGCAAGCGCCGCTGCCTCGTCCCCATGGATGCCTTCTACGAATGGGCGCAGGACTCCCAACCCAAGCAGCCCTTTGCCGTCGGCTTGCGCAGCGGTGCGCCCATGGCGGCGGCAGGACTCTGGGAGGGCTGGCAGCAGCCGGACGGCAACTGGCTCAGGACCTACAGCGTCATCACCTGCGCCTCATCCGCGCGCCAGGCGGAGTTGCACCCGCGAATTCCCGCCTTCCTGGCGCCCGAGGAGTGGCCGGCCTGGCTGGGAGAGGTCGCAGCCGACGAAACGGCGCTGATGGGCCTCCTTCGGCCGATCAAGGATGGGGAATTGGCCTTCTGGCCCGTCGCGGCGCGTGTAGGGCGCGTCACGGAAAACGATGCAGGCTTGTTGAAACCTGCCGCGGCCGAGGGATGGCCCGGCCTGCGAGACGCCCCACCCGATTGGGAGCGTCCGCTGGAAAATCCGGCACTGGCTTCCTGAGAAGGAGGCCGAGGATCAATCGTCGCGGTGCACCTTCTCCATCCGCTCGTGGCGCTCCTGCGCCTCGATCGAGAGGGTGGCAATGGGGCGGGCTTCGAGGCGGCGCAGGCCGATCGGCTCGAAAGTCTCCTCGCAGTAACCATAGGTGCCCTGGGCGATGCGCTCGATCGCCTGGTCGATCTTGCTGATCAGCTTGCGGGCGCGGTCGCGGGTGCGGAGTTCAAGGGCGCGGTCGGTCTCGACGCTTGCGCGGTCAGTCAGGTCGGCTTCGGTGATGCCCCCGGCGGAGAGGGAATTCAGAGTGGCACCCGCCTCGCGGAGCAGCTCGTGACGCCAGCGCAGCAACTTCTGGCGAAAATACTCCTGCTGCAAAGCATTCATGAACTCTTCGTCTTCTGATGGACGATAATCGGACGGCAGGGTGACGACCATGAGTCTGTACCTCACCCCGTGGCGCGTCCGGCCCGACGCCAGATGCATTCCCGAGGCGTCCGGACCATATGCAAAGCCGCTCGCCGCGCCAAGGGGTGATTTGCCCCAGGTGCATGTCACGCTTCCGATTTCATAGGATTGTCCCCGGTTTCAGGCTCCGTGGCGGGTCAGCTCGACCCGCGCTCGCAATGAGATCGCCTGCATGATCTCACGCAAAGCGGGATCGGCCCCGGCTTCGCCCTCGGCCAGGAGCGCGAGTCGGGACAGGCGGGCCACGCTGACCCCACCATCCAGCAGCGCCAGTTGCAGCGCGCCCAACTCGCCCAGCACAGCCTGCGCACGGCGCTGAGCTGCGGCATCGGCCTCCGCCGGGCTCCAGTCATCCTGCAGGCCGAACATGGCTTGGGCCTGGGTGGTGGCGGAAGAGGCGGCGGTGCCGTGCGGAGCGCAGGCTTGTGGTCCCCCGGGCTGGGCTGTCCCTTCCGGCAAGATAAAGCCGGCTGGGCCGGTCCGGCGCGGCCGCGCCGTGGGGCCAGGCGCCTGAGGCAATCGGACCGGTGGCAGCATTCTTCACCCTTTCCTCATCACGGCGCTTTCTGCCGGGGCCTTGCGGCGGCCTCCGCCCCTCCCCGGCAGTTCCTGCCACCAGCGAGCGTCCCAGGGCTGGCACGGCGGTTGCCCATGACCGCCAGGACGAACTGGTAATGACAGCAGCGCGGAGTGCCAGGAACAGTGGCGGCAATTCCTTTCGGCCGGATGAACATGGCGGGGCTGGTGCTCGGACTGGGGCTGTTGCTCTGGCCTGCACTCGTGGGGGCACAGCCTGTCCGCATCAAGGATATCGCCGATGTCGAGGGCGTGCGCGACAACCAGCTGGTCGGCTACGGCCTCGTGGTTGGCCTCCCCGGCACGGGGGACCGCCTCCGAACGGCGATCTTCACCCGCCAGTCGCTGGTGGGCATGCTGGAGCGCCTTGGCGTCAACACGCGCGACAACGAGGCGCGGCTGGAGACGCGCAACATCGCGGCCGTCATGGTGACCGCGAACCTGCCCGCCTTTGCCCAGCCCGGCAGCCGGATCGACGTTGCCGTCTCATCGCTGGGCGATGCGTCGAACCTGACCGGTGGCACGCTGCTGGTCACGCCCCTGCTCGGCGCCGACGGCGCGGTCTATGCCGTGGCCCAGGGCGCAGTCGCAACGGGCGCGATTGCCGCGCGGGGGGCTGGCGCCTCCATCGCGCGCGGCGTGCCAACCTCGGCGCGGATCTCCTCGGGCGCCATCGTCGAGCGCGCCATTCCCTATACCCTGGCCGGACGGGACCACATTCGCCTCGCGCTGCGCAACCCGGACTTCACCACGGCACAGCGCATCGCCGCCGCCATCAATGGCCGCGGCGGCAACGTGGCGCGCGCGGTGGACCCGCGCACGGTCCTGCTCACGCTGGGCGGCCGCGACCCGATGAGCTTCATCACCCAGATCGAGCAGCTGCGCGTGATCCCCGACCAGGTGGCGCGCGTCATCATCGAGGAGGCGTCGGGCACCATCGTGATGGGCGAGCAGGTGCGCGTCTCCACCGTCGCCATCGCGCAGGGCAACCTCACCATCCGCATCACCGAGACGCCGCAGGTCAGCCAGCCCAACGCCCTGGCCAATGGGGAGACGGTGGTGGTGCCGCGCACGCAGATCGAGGTGGATGACCAGGCGGAGCGCCGCATGGGCGTGCTGCGCGGCGGCGTCACCCTCAGCGAGCTGGTGCGCGGGCTGAACAGCCTCGGCGTCGGCCCGCGCGACCTGATCACCATCCTGCAGGCAATCAAGGCGGCGGGCGCGCTGCAGGCCGAACTGGAGGTCCGCTGATGATTCCCCTGAACACCCTCCCACCCGCCGGCGGCGCACAGACGCCGGCCCGCATGCGCCAGACCGCCCAGGCCTTCGAGGCGCAGGTGCTGGCCCAGCTCATGCAGCCCGCCTTCGACACGGTGGACACGTCCAAATCCGCCTTCGGTGGTGGCTCGGCCGAGGCGCAGTGGCGCCCCATGCTGGTCGAGGCCTTCGCCGCCGGCGCCGCGCGTTCCGGCCAGGGCATCGGCATCCAGGACATGGTGCTGCGGCACATGCTCCGGCTGCAGGACCAGGCCCGAAATCCCATCCCACCTGAAGAGGAGACCCGCCCATGATGGACGCCGTGATCGCCGCCGGAGAGCGCCTGGCCGAGGCGCTGCGCGCCGAAAACGAGGCCCTGGCCGCGCTGGACCTGACGCGCGCCGCAGCGCTGGCCACCCGCAAGATGCAGGCGACCGACGCCTTCGCCGCCGCCACAGCCGCCGCCACGCGCACGCAATCCCGCGCAGAGGGGCCGATGCGCGATGCGGCGGAGAATCTGGCGCTGAACCTTTCCAGCCTGGGGCAGGAAAACCGCAAGCTGCTGGAAGCGGCCATCGCCCTGCAATCCCGCGTGATCGAGACCATCGCCGGCGCCGCGCGCCCGCTCGCCGCCGCCCCGGGCTATGGGCGCGCGGGGCGGACGCGCCCACCCGTGCAGGCGGCCGCCATGGCGCTGGCCACGCGGGTCTGAGGGGGCGCCTGACAGAAGCCCGCGCCTGGGCTATCAGCGCGGCGCATGGATGCCCCCCAGGACGACCCCGATTGGCAGGCGCTGCGCGAAGGGCGGGGCGGCAAGCTCGCGCCGCTTTTCGCGCCGCTGCTGGAAGCGCCGGCGGCTGGGATTGTCATAGGCCGCCTGGCGCAGACGCTGGATGGGCGGATCGCGACCCTTTCGGGCAACAGCAAATGGATCGGCGGCCCGGGCGACCTGCGGCACACGCACCGGCTGCGCGCACTCTGCGACGCCGTGATCGTGGGGGCCGGCACGGTGCGCGCCGATGACCCGCAACTGACCACGCGGCTGTGCAGCGGCGCCTCACCCGTGCGGGTGGTGCTGGATGCGGGGCGAAGGCTCGGCACGGATCATGGGCTGTTTCGCGAAGGCCCGGCCACGCTGCTGGCAACGGCCACTCCCGGTCCGGAGCGGCACGGCACGGCCGAGGCGCTGCTTGTCCCACGCGCGGAATTCGGCGGGCTCGACCTCGCGGCGCTGCTCGATGCCCTGGCCGCGCGGGGACTGACAAAAATCTTTGTGGAAGGCGGCGGGCAGACCGTCTCGGGCTTCCTTCGCGCCGGGCTGCTGGACCGGCTGCATGTGACGGTGGCGCCGATGATCCTGGGTTCCGGCCGGCCTGCCTTTGATTTGCCCGAAGTGGGGCGCATCGAACAGGGCATGCGCTTCGCCTGGACCGTCCACGACATCGCCCCCGATGTCCTCTTTGACATCGCCCTCGACCGGCGCGCGCCACATGAATGACCGCCGCGAGACGATGGCGCGTGCCCTTTGGCACATGGCCCCTGGCAGGGCAGGGCTGCGCGAAGCACGCCTCGCCTTGCCGGCGGAGGGCGCGTTGCTGGTCCAGGCGCTGGCCTCCGGCGTCTCGCGCGGGACGGAGCGCCTCGTGCATCACGGCCGCGTCCCCGCCTCGCAGCACGCGGCCATGCGCTGCCCGATGCAGGAGGGCGACTTCACCTTCCCCGTGAAATACGGCTATGCGGCGGTGGGCCGCGTCGAGGAAGGGCCGACCGAATTTCTCGGCCGCCGCGTCTTCGCGCTTCATCCGCACCAGTCGCGCTTCGTCATCCCCGCCCATTTCTGCGCGCTGATCCCCGATGGCGTTAGCGATGCGCGGGCCTGCCTCGGCGCCAACATGGAAACCGCGCTCAATGTGATGTGGGATGCGACGCCCCGCCTCGGCGAACGCGCGCTGGTCATCGGCGCGGGCGTTGTCGGGCTGCTCTCTGCCTTCCTGCTCGCGCGCATCCCCGGTGTCGCGGTGACGGTGGTGGATCGTGACCCCGCGAAAGCGGTTCTGGCGCGTGGCTTCGGCGCGGATTTCGCCCCGCCGGAGGCGGCGCCGCGCGAGCAGGAACTCATCATCCATGCCAGCGCCAGCGCGGCCGGGCTGCGCCTCGCCCTTGAATGCGCCGCCTTCGAGGGCCGCATCCTGGAGGCCAGCTGGTTCGGCGATGCCGAACCCGCCTTGCCGCTCGGCGCCGAGTTCCACCAGAAACGGCTGCAGCTGCTCTCGACGCAGGTGGGCAGCGTCTCGCCCGCCATGCGCGGGCGGCGCAGCCATGGGCAGCGCATGGCCTTGGCCCTCGCGCTGCTGGAGGATGCGCGGCTGGACGCGCTGCTCGGCCCCTTCGTCGCCTTTGAAGACCTGCCTGACGCCTTACCTGCACTGTTGGACCCGCCGCCCGGCGCGCCGCAACCTCTTTGCCCCGTCATTCGCTACGCTTGAAGGATACCCGCCCCATGTTCAGCCTCACCGTCGTGGACCACATCATGGTCGCGCATTCCTTCCGTGGCGCGGAGTTCGGCCCGGCCCAGCGCCTGCATGGCGCAACCTTCGTGGTGGAGGCTGAGTTCCGCGCCCCCAAGCTCGATGACCTGCATCTCCTGATCGATATCGGCCTGGCCAAGGATGAGCTGCGCAACACCCTCAGCGCGCTCGACTACCGCAACCTGGACGAGGAGCCGGTCTTCGCCGGCAAGAACACGACGACCGAGTATCTCTGCCTGCATATCCATGGCCTGCTGGCCGCCGCCTGCCAGGATGGTCGGATGGGTCCGGGCGGGCCCGGTGTCAGCGCCATCAAGGTGCTGCTGCGCGAGAGCCACATCGCCTGGGCCGCCTTCGAGGGGCCCGTGAGGTAACCATGAGAATCGCGCTGCTCGTCCCCGGGCCATTCGAGACCGTCTCGGGCGGCTATCTCTATGACCGCCGAATGGCCGAGGGGCTGCGCGCCCTGGGGCACGCGGTGCGCGTGGTGGAACTCGAGGGCAGCTTTCCCATGCCGGATGACGCGGCGCAGGATTCCGCGCGCGCCGCCTGGGCAGGCCTGGCGGAGGGCGAGGTCGCGGTGATCGACGGCCTCGCCCTACCGGCCTTTCGCCCCTTGGCGCGGGAGCTTGCCGCGCGCTCGGCCGTGGGCCTGATCCATCACCCGACCTCGCTCGAGCCCGGCTCCTTCCAATCCGAGCTTGCGGCCCTGGAGCGCGCGGTCTTCGCCGCGTGCGGCCGCCTGGTCGCGACCTCGCCCTACACGGCGAAGGGGCTGCCGCCGCTGGGTGCGGAACCCTCGCGCATCGGCGTGGTCGAGCCAGGGACGGACCCGGCACCGCGCGCCACCGGCTCGGGCGGGCCCGGGGCGCGGATCCTGGCCGTGGGCTCGCTCATTCCGCGCAAGGGCCATGACGTGCTGCTGCGCGCGCTGGCCCGCCTCACCGATCTGGAATGGGCGCTGCGCATCGCCGGCCCCGCCGCCGATCCGGTGCATGCCGAGGGGCTCGGCGCCCTGGCCGAGGAGCTCGGTCTCACCCATCGCGTCACCTTCCTTGGCCCCGTGACGGATGCCGCGCTGGAAGCCGAATACGCCGCGGCCGATCTCTTCGCGCTGGCCACCTGGTTCGAGGGCTATGGCATGGCGGCGGCCGAGGCGCAGGCGCGTGGCCTGCCGCTGATCCTGTGCACCGGCGGCGCCATCGCCGAACTGGTCGGGCCGGGGGCCGCGATCCTGGCCGCACCCGGCGATGTGAACAGCCTGTCGCGCGGGATGCGCCGGCCGATCTATGACGCTGCGCTGCGCGCCCAGATGGCGGAAGCCAGCTGGCTGGCCGGGCAATCCCTGCCCCGTTGGGAAGACCGCGCCGCGCGTTTCGCGGCCGAGCTGGAGGCCGCCGGCCATGGATGACCCCACCGAGCAATTCGACGGCGACTGGCTCTCGCTCCGCGAGCCCTTCGATGCGCGCGCGCGGAACCCGGACATCGCCCGCGCGCTCATGGAGCATCTGGACGAGAAGGGCCGGCCCCGCTTGCTCGATATCGGTGCCGGCACGGGCAGCCTGACGCGCTGGCTCGGTCATTTCGTCGGCCGGGCGCATGCATGGGTGCTGGCTGATGCCGATGCGGAGCTCATGGCCCGCGCCTTCGACACGATGATGGATTCTGCCGAGGCCATCGGCTGGCGCGCCACCTGGCCGCAGCGCAAGGTGCTGCTGCTGCACCCGCCCGAAGGCGCCTGGCGGATCGAGGGCGTGCTGACCAACCTGGCCGAGGCGCCGGACGGACTGCCGCTCGAGAATGTGGATGCGGTGACCTGCAGCGCGCTTTGCGACCTCGTCTCTGAGGCCTGGCTGGTGCGTTTCGCGGCGGCCTTGGCCCGGCGGCGCCTACCCTTCTATGCGGCGCTGAACGTGACGGGGCGCGAGCGCTTCATGCCCCCCTGCCCCGGCGATGCGCTGGTGGCCCGCGGCTTTGCCCGTGACCAGCGCCGCGTAAAAGGCTTCGGCGGCATGGCGCTGGGTGCCGCGGCGACCGAGACCATCGCGCGGGTCTTTGCCGGCCATGGCTATCGGGTGCTGCGGGGCGCCAGCCCCTGGATCATTCCGCGCCAGGCGCGTGAGATGGCCCTGGAACTCGCCCTCGGCCATGCCGAGGCGGCGTTGCGGCATGAGCGCCGCGGGACCGCGCAGATCAACGCATGGGCCGAGATGCGGGCCGACCAGGCAGATGCTGGGCTGCTCTCGGCGCGGGTGGAGCACCAGGACATTCTCTGCCTGCCCGGATAGGGATTGGACGCGTAAGGAAGCGCGATACTGATTTGTAAATGGGCAATTGCCCGGTATCTGCACGGACAATTGGCATTGCGCTGCCTCCACTGGCGTTTTCTCTCCATGGCTTCATGTGCAGGACATGGAATTGGCGAGGCGGGCCTCACTAGGTTCTGGCCGTCTCATGTCCCTGGAGGATGCTTTGTCCAAGTCCTTGCCCCCCATCTCCCGCCGCGCCCTGCTGGCCGCTCCCTTGGCCGGGGCCTTGGCCGCGCCCGCCATCGGCCAGACCGCGCCGATCCGGGTGGGCGTGCTGCACTCCCTCTCCGGCACCATGGCCATCTCCGAGACCGCGCTGCGCGACACCGCGCTGATGATGATCGAATGGCAGAATGCCCGCGGCGGCCTGCTCGGCCGGCGCCTGGAAGCCGTGGTGGTGGACCCCGCCTCCAACTGGCCGCTCTTCGCCGAGAAAGCGCGCGAGCTTCTCGCCGTCTCCCGCGTGGATGTCACCTTCGGCTGCTGGACCTCGGTCTCCCGCAAGTCGGTGCTGCCGGTCTTCGAGGAGCTGAACGGCCTGCTCTTCTACCCCGTCCA
>JAIYCD010000184.1 GCA_027488195.1 Acetobacteraceae bacterium
AAGGGCGAGAGCGTCATCCTCGTCCGCATCGAGACGAGCCCCGAGGATATCCACGGCATGCACGCGGCGCGCGGCATCCTCACCACGCGCGGCGGCATGACGTCGCACGCCGCCGTGGTGGCGCGCGGCATGGGCCGGCCCTGCGTGGCGGGTGCGGGCGGCATCGCGGTGGATTACGCGGCGCAGGCGCTTTCCGCCGGCGGCCATGTGGTCCGCGCGGGTGACGTCGTTACGCTGGATGGCGCCACGGGCGAGGTCTTCCTTGGCTCCGTGCCGATGATCGAGCCCAAGCTCTCCGGTGATTTCTCCAAGCTCATGGAATGGGCGGATGGCGTGCGCCGCATGAAGGTGCGCGCCAATGCCGAGACGCCGCTCGATGCCGAGACGGCGCGCAAATTCGGCGCGGAAGGCATCGGCCTCTGCCGCACCGAGCACATGTTCTTCGACCCCGCCCGCATCGGCGCCGTGCGCCAGATGATCATGGCCGAGCATGAGGATGGCCGCCGCGCCGCACTCGCCAAGCTCCTGCCCTTCCAGCGCAGCGACTTCACCGAGCTGTTCCGCATCATGGCCGGCCTGCCGGTGCCGATCCGCCTGCTCGATCCGCCGCTGCACGAATTCCTGCCCCACACCGAGGCGGAGATCGCCGAGGTGGCCGTCGGCCTCGGCGTCGAGGCCAGCGCGATGCAGCGCCGCGCGGCCGATCTTTCCGAAGCGAACCCGATGCTGGGCCATCGCGGCTGCCGCCTCGGCGTCTCCTACCCCGAGATCTACGAGATGCAGGCCCGCGCCATCTTCGAGGCGGCCATCGCGGTCGCGAAGGAAACCGGCACGGCGCCGATCCCCGAGATCATGATCCCGCTGGTGATGAGCAAGCGCGAGCTGGACATCACCCGCGCCCAGGTGGAGGGCATCGCGGCAGGGGTCTTCGCCGAGACGGGCACGACCATTGAATACATGGTGGGCACCATGATCGAGCTGCCGCGCGCCTGCCTGACCGCGGATTCCATCGCGGAATCGGCGGATTTCTTCAGCTTCGGCACGAATGACCTGACGCAGACCACCTTCGGCCTCTCACGCGACGATGCCGGCAAGTTCCTGCCGGCCTATGTCGAGAAGAACATCATCCCGAAGGACCCCTTCGTCTCGATCGACCCCGAGGGCGTCGGCGCGCTGGTCAAGATCGCGGCCAAGAAGGGCCGGCGCGTGAAGCCAGGCCTCAAGCTCGGCATCTGCGGCGAGCATGGCGGCGACCCGGCCTCGATCCAGTTCTGCGAGACGGTGAAGCTCGACTACGTCTCCTGCTCGCCCTACCGCGTGCCGGTGGCGCGGCTGGCGGCGGCGCAGGCGGCGCTGGACGCCGCGGGCCGGACCGACCGGACGGCTTGAGGGCGCAGCCTGCGAGGGGCGCTGCCCCTCGCGCTCCCTGCCGAGGGCCCAGGCCCTCGGAACCCGTTTGTTGGGGATTTGGGAGAGGGGCCTGAATGAGCGAAGGGCCCGGCGCGAGCGCGGGCCCCTCTCCCAAATCCCCATAAGTGGTTTCCAAAGGCCCCAAATCTGAAAGAGGGGGCCTTTGGTGGGGGTGCGGGGGCAAAGCCCCCGCGGAGCCCCTTCAGGTCCGCCGGACGTTCCAGAACACCGGGATCCCGCCCGGCTGCATCACGCCGGTCAGGTTGCGGCGATGGGCCAGCGGCTGGAAGAACTGGCCGAGCGGGATGTAGGGCACGTCCTCCACCATCTGGCGCTGCATGTCGGCGCAGATGCGCTGCTGCGCGGGAAGGTCGGGCGCCTCGAACCAGGCGTCGCGCAGCGATTCCAGGCGGGCGCTTTCCGGCCAGCCGATGAAGCCCGCCCTGCCCTGCCCGCGCAGCATGAGGTGCCCGGCCGGGTTGAGGTGATCCAGGCCGCCCCAGTTCGTGCAGAAGGCGCTCCAACCGCCCTGCTCGATGGGGTTCTGCTGCGCCCGGCGCTGCACGACGGTGCCCCAATCCATGGACTGGAAGTCGATGTTGACGCCCAGCCTGCGGAACATGTCGGCCGCCACCTGCGACCAGGCGGCGAGGCTCGCGATGTCGGTGGTGCCCAGCAGCACGATGCGCTCATTGGCGTAGCCGCTCTCGCGGATCATGCGGCGTGCCACATCCATGTTGCGCTCGAAGACCTCGAGGCCGGCAGTGCTGGCGAGCGGCGTGCCCGGCGTGAAGGCGCCCACGCCGGATTTGAAGCCGGCGGGGTCGGTGCCCATGAAGGCCGTCATGTAGCTCGCCTGGTCCACGGCGCGCAGCAGGGCGCGGCGGAAGGCGGGGTTGTTCATGGGCGCGTGCAGATGGTTGGGGCGCATCACCGCGATGGAGCCAAGCGGGTCGGGCTGCACCACGGCGACGTTGCGGTTGCGCGCCAGCATGGGGGCGAGGTCCGGCGTCACCGTCTCCCACCAATCCATTTCGCCCGAGGCGAGGGCCGCGGCCGCCGTCGCGAAGTCGGGCATGATGTGCCATTCGACGCGGTCGAAATGCACGATCTTCGGGCCGGCCGTGCCCGAGGGCGCGCCGCCCTGGCGCGGCTGGTAGCCGGCGAAGCGCTCATAGACGACGCGGCTGCCGGAGACGAGCTCGTCGCGCTTGAAGCTGAAGGGGCCGCTGCCGATCACCTGCTCGGGGCGGATCTGCGTGAAGGCATCGGTCGCCGCGATGCTGGCCGGCATGATGAAGGGCGCGTTGCTGGTGGGCTTGGCCAGGCTGTCCAGCATCAGGCCGAAGGGGCGGCTCAGGCGGATGGTGAAGCGCTTGTCGTCCAGCGCCACCATCTCCTCCGTCAGGGCCGCGAGGCGGGCGCCCATGGCATCGCGCCGGCCCCAGCGCGCCAGCGAGGCGACGCAGTCGGCGGCGCGGACGGGCTCGCCATTGTGGAAGCGCAGCCCGTCGCGCAGCGTGAAGGTCCAGAGCTTGCCGTCATTGGCGATGGTGTGGCCTTCGACCATCTGCGGCTGCGGGCGATACTGGTCATCCAGGCCGTAGAGCGTGTCCCAGACCATGAAGCCGTGGTTGCGGGAGATATAGGCCGTGGTCCAGACCGGATCCATCACGGTCAGGTTGGCGTGCGGCACCATCTTGAGGGTGCGCGCGGCCTGCGATTGCGCGATGGAGGGTGCGGCCGCGACGGCGGCGGTGGCGCCCAGGAAACTGCGACGATCCATGGTGATACCCCGGAATGCTGTGGTTGGTGCCGCAGCATGACGAAGCGTTTATGGACCTGTCTATAGGGTTTAGGCACGAGCCCGGCGGGTTGCGGCGCTTGGCCTGGGATGGAGGCACAAGGGCGCTATGCCCCCTTCCCCCCAGCAGGGAACACGTTCCCTGCACCCGTATTTGTTCGGAGATGCAAGAACCTGAGGTTCTTGCCGGGGGCCCGGGGGCAGAGCCCCCGGAACACTCTCCCCTGCCGTGCCACCATGATCGTCTTGATCTTGCCGATGGCCTCGGCCGG
>JAIYCD010000190.1 GCA_027488195.1 Acetobacteraceae bacterium
CCATCCTCGCCGTGCCGCCGGGCGGCGAGCGCGAGGGCGTGCGCGTGATCAGTGAGCGCACCTCGGAACAGATGCGCCGGCTGATGCGGGTCGCCGTCACCGACGGCTCGGGCCGGCAGTCGGACAGCCCGGGCTATTTCGTCGGCGGCAAGACCGGCACGGCGCAGAAGACCAATGAGCGCGGGCAATACCAGGAAAACCGCCGCATCTCCTCCTTCGTCGGCGCCTTCCCGATGAACGCGCCGCGCTATGCGCTGCATGTGCTGGTGGATGAACCGAAGCCGCGCGCCGATACCGGCGGCTACGCCACCGCCGGCGTCGTCGCCGCCCCCACCGCGCGGCGCGTGGTGGAGCGGGTGGCGCCGCTGCTCGGCATGGTGCCCGAGACGGACCGCATCCCGCAGATCCAGGCCAGCATCGCGCTGCCTCTCAATGGCGGCCGCCCGCGCGCGGCGGCGGCCGCCGCCCCCGCAGCGCGGCCGCCGGCCGCTGCGACCCCCGCCATGTTGCCGCGCACCCCGGCCCCCACGCTCGACCAGCCCACCCCCCCCATCCGGCGCACCGATGCGGCCGACAGCATTGCCATGCCGCGCCTCGTTCTCGCCCCCATCACCCCCGAGACAGGCCGTGCGGCGCGATGACATCCTCGCCCTGTTCCCTGGCCTGAGCGCCGAGGGCCTTCCCGACATCCAGGGTGTCACGTCGGACAGCCGCGCCGTGCGCCCGGGCTACCTCTTCGCCGCGCTGCCGGGCAGCAAGGCCGATGGCACCCGCTTCATCGCCGATGCAGTGGCGGCGGGTGCCGCTGCGATCCTGGCACCGGAGGGTACCGCCTGGCCGGAAGCGGTTCCGCCGCGCCCCCTGCTCGCAACCCCCGATCCGCGCCGTGCGCTCGCGCTGATCGCAGCCAGCTTCCACGGCGCGCAGCCCGAGCGCGTCGTTGCGATCACCGGCACCAACGGCAAGACCAGCACGGCCGATTTCCTGCGCCAGCTCATGGGGGAACACGCCGCCTCGCTCGGCACGCTCGGCCTCATCGCGCCGGGCTTCCCGCCGGGCGAGAGCCTGACAACGCCCGACCCCGTGGCACTGCACGCAACGCTGGCCGCGCTGCAGCGCGCCGGCATCACCGACCTCGCGATCGAGGCCAGCTCGCACGGGCTGGACCAGCGCCGGCTGGACGGCGTGCGGCTTGCCGCCGCCGCCTTCACCAACCTGACGCGCGATCATCTGGATTACCACGGCAGCATGGAGGCCTATCGCGCCGCCAAGCTGCGCCTCTTCGACACGCTGCTGCCGGCGGGCGCGCCCGCCGTGCTGCACACGGAGATGGACACCGCGACGCTCACGGCACTGCGCGATATCATCGCCGCGCGCGGCCTGCGTGGGATCGAGGTCGGCGAGGCAGGGCGCGACCTGCGTCTGGTCGCGCAACGCGCCCTGCCTGCGGGCCAGGTGCTCACGCTGGCGGGCTTCGGCGAGGTGACGCTTGCCGTGCCCGGCCGCTTCCAGGCCGACAATGCGATGGTGGCCGCGGCGCTGGCCATCGGCCTTGGCCGCCCAGCGCGCGACGTCGTCGCGAGCCTGGCGCGCCTGGCCCCGGTGCGTGGCCGGATGGAGCTGGCGGCAACGCTGCCGAACGGCGCGGCCGTCTATGTGGACTACGCCCATACGCCCGACGCGCTCTCGCGCCTGCTCGCCGCACTTCGCCCGCATCTGGGCGCCGGCGGCCGGCTGCATGTGCTGTTCGGCGCCGGCGGTGACCGCGATCCCGGCAAGCGCCCGCTGATGGGCGCCGCGGCCGCCGAAGCGGCCGACATCGTGTGGGTGACCGACGACAATCCGCGCAGCGAAGACCCCGCCCTGATCCGCGCCGCCATCCTGGCCGCGGCCCCCGGCGCGCGCGACGCGGGCGAGCGTGCCGCCGCCATAGCGCGAGCCTTGGATGCGCTGGGCCCTGGCGATGTGCTGGCGGTCGCCGGCAAGGGGCATGAGAGCGGACAGACCATCGCGGGCGTCACCACCCCCTTCGATGATGCCGAGGTGGTTCGCCGCCTCGTGGATGGGCGCGCATGACCCTGCTCTGGACCGCGGCCGAACTGCGCGAGGCAACCGGCGGCGCCTGCGCCGACGATGTTGCCGCGACGGGCGTCTCCATCGACACCCGCACGATCGAACCGGGTGACCTGTTCGTCGCGCTGCGCGATACGCGCGATGGACATGATTTCGTGGAAGCCGCCTTCGCGCGCGGCGCCTCGGCGATGGTGGACCGCGACATGCCGGGGCGCGTGCTGCGTGTGCAGGACACGCTGGCGGGCCTCACGGCGCTGGGTGCCGCCGGGCGCGCGCGCATGCAGGGCCGCGTCATCGCCGTCACCGGCAGCGTCGGCAAGACGACCACAAAGGAGATGCTGAAGCGGGCCCTGGGCGCGCTCGGGCCCACCCATGCCTCGGTGGCGAGCTACAACAACCAATGGGGCGTGCCGCTGACCCTGGCCCGCATGCCGCGCGGCACCGCCTGGGCCGCCATCGAGATCGGCATGAACCACCGGCACGAGATCGCGCCCCTTTCGCGCCTGACCCAGCCGCATGTCGTCATCGTGACCGCCATCGGCACCGCGCATATCGGCCATCTGGGCAGCCAGGAGGCGATCGCGGATGAGAAGGCCGAGATCGCGGCCGGAATCCTTCCCGGTGGCTTGGCCGTGCTGCCCCAGGACAGCCCCTTCTTCGAGCGCATGTCGGCCGTGGCCCGCAGTTGCGGCGCCGATGTGGTGGGCTTCGGCGAGAGTCCCGAGGCCTCGGCGCGCATGCTCTCCTGGCGCGGGACCGATTCCGGGAGCGAGGCGGAATTCGCCCTCTCCGGCCGGCATGTGACGGTGCGGCTGGAGCAGCCGGGGAAACACATGGCGATGAACGCGCTGGCCGCACTCGCCGCCATCCAAGCCGCCGGCGGCGACACGGGCCTTGCCGCCGCCGCCCTCTCGGGCTTTGGCGCGGGTGCCGGCCGCGGCGAGATGCGCCGCATCGCGACCCCCGACCACGGCACCGCCCTGCTGCTCGACGAGAGCTACAACGCCTCCGACAGCGCGATCCGCGCGGCCCTGCAAGTGCTGGCGGCACAGAAGGCGCGCCGGCGCATCGCCGTGCTGGGCGACATGCGCGAACTCGGCGAATTCGGCCCAGATCTGCACCGCGCGCTGGCCTCCGATGCGGCCCAGGCGGCCGACCTGGTCTATGCATGCGGCCCCCTGATGCGGCATCTCTTCGACGCGCTGCCGGCCGACCGGCAGGCCATGCACGCCGAAGATGCTGCAAGCATCGCACCCTTCGTCGCGGCAGCGCTGCGCGACGGCGATGCCGTGCTGGTCAAGGGCTCGCTCGGCATGCGCATGGTCCAGATCATCAGTGCCCTCACCGACTCCAAAGTCACTGGGCCCACGAGGAACAAGTCATGATTCCGCTGCTGCTCTCTCCGCTCGCGGATGACTTCATCCTTTTCAACCTGGCGCGCTACCTGACATTCCGGGCGGGTGCGGCCTGCATGACCGCGCTCTTCGTGGCGCTGGTCTTCGGCAAGAGCGTGATCAACTGGCTGCGCAGCTTCCAGCGCGGCGGCCAGCCGATCCGCGAGGATGGGCCGGAAAGCCACCTGCTGACCAAGAAGGGCACGCCCACCATGGGCGGCGTGCTGATCCTGCTCTCGCTCTCGGTCTCCGTGCTGCTCTGGGCCGATCTGCGCAACGGCTTCGTCTGGGCCGTGCTCTTCGTCACGCTGGGCTATGGGGCGCTCGGCTTCGTGGATGACTGGCTGAAGGTGACCAAGCGCAACACCAAGGGCGTCTCGGGCCGCGCGAAGCTGGTGGCGCAGGCGGGCATCGCCTTCATCGCCGCGCTGTGGTTCATGTGGCTGCTGCCGCCCGGCCTCTCGGACAACATGGCCGTGCCCTTCTTCAAGGAGACGCTGATCCCGCTCAGCATCCTGTTCCCCTTCGTCGCCGCCTTCGTGATGATGGGCTCCTCCAACGCGGTGAACCTGACGGACGGGCTGGATGGCCTTGCGATCGTGCCGGTGATGATCGCGGCGGCCGTCTTCGCGCTGATCGCCTATCTCGTCGGCAACCGCATCTTCGCCGACTACCTGCAATTGCACGGCGTGCCGGGCGCGGGCGAGCTCGCCGTGTTCTGCTCGGCGCTGATCGGCGCCTCGCTCGGCTTCCTCTGGTTCAACGCGCCTCCGGCTGCCGTCTTCATGGGCGATACCGGTTCGCTGGCCCTGGGCGGCGCGCTCGGTTCCATCGCGGTCGCCACCAAGCATGAGATCGTGCTGGCGATCGTGGGCGGGCTTTTCGTGGTGGAGACGCTCTCCGTCGTCATCCAGGTCTTCTGGTTCAAGCGCACGGGGCGGCGCGTGTTCCTGATGGCGCCGCTGCATCACCATTTCGAGAAGAAGGGCTGGGCGGAACCCACCATCGTGATCCGCTTCTGGATCATCGCGATGGTTCTGGGGCTGATCGGACTCTCGACGTTGAAGATCCGATGACCCCATTCCAAGGGCAGCGCATCGCGGTGGTGGGGCTCGGCAAGGCCGGGCTGCCGGCTGCGCGTCGCCTGCGGGAATGGGGTGCGGACGTCACCTGCTGGGATGATGGCGAAGCCGCGCGGGCCGAGGCCCGCGCGCAGGGGCTGCACGTCGCCGACCCCGCGGCGCGCTTCGATTTCGACGCGCTGCTGCTCTCTCCCGGCATTCCGCATATCCTGCCGCGCGTGCATCCGGCCGCCGCCGCGGCCCGCGCCGCGGGGGCCCCGATCCTGGCCGATGTCGAGTTCCTGTTCCGCGCGGCGCGCGCCGCCGGCAGCGCCGCACGCTTCGTCGGCATCACCGGCACCAACGGCAAGAGCACGACGACGGCGCTGCTGGGGCACCTGCTCGCGCGGGCCGGCGTGCCGGTGGAAGTCGGCGGCAACCTAGGGCCGGCCGCGCTCGACATGCCGGTCCTGGGCGATGACGGCGTCTATGTGCTCGAAATGTCGAGCTACATGCTGGAACGAATCGCCAATCTTCGATTCAATGCCGCAGCGATGCTCAATCTCTCCCCGGATCACCTGGACCGCCATGGCGACATGGCCGGCTACCGCGCCGCGAAGGCGCAAATCTTCGCGCGCCAGACGCGGGAGGATGTGGCGGTGCTCGGCCAGGATGACACGGACACGGCGAGCCTGAGCGGTACGCTCGCCGCGCGCTGCGTGCCGGTCTCGGGCAGCGCGCCACAGCCGGGCGGCATCTGGGCCGAAGCCGGCCTGCTCCGCGACGATGCCGGCGTGATCGCCGACCTCGCCTCCTGCCCCACCCTGCCTGGCGCGCATAATGCGCAGAACGCGGCGGCCGCGGCGGCGCTGGCGCTGGCCCTCGGCCTCCCGCGCGAGGGTCTCGCCGCGGGCCTCGCGACCTATCCGGGCCTGCCGCACCGGCAGGAGCTGGTGGGCCGCCTCGGCGCAGTGCGCTTCGTGAATGACAGCAAGGCCACGAATGCCGACAGCGCGGCCCGCGCGCTCTCGAGCTACGGCCGCATCCTCTGGATCGCCGGCGGCATGGGCAAGGAGGGCGGCATCGCGCCGCTGGCCGAGTATTTCCCGCACATCGCCGAGGCCTTCCTGATCGGCCGCGACGGGCCGGAATTCGCGGCGACGCTCGCCGCCCACGGTGTCGCGCATCGCCTGTGCGGAACACTCGCCGAGGCCGTGCCCGCCGCCGCCGAAGCCGCGCGCCGCGGCCTGGCCGACGTCGTTCTGCTCTCACCCGCCGCCGCCTCCTGGGACCAGTTCACCGGCTTCGATGCCCGCGGCGATGCCTTCCGCAGTTTGGTCCGTGCCCTCCCCGGAGTGGAATTCTGATGGCCGTCTCCCGCACCGACACCTCGACGCTGGGCCGCTGGTGGTGGAGCGTGGATCGCTGGACGCTGGGCGCGCTGCTGGCGCTCATCGCCATCGGTTACGTGATGATGCTCGCGGCCTCGCCCGCGGTCGCGCAGCGCATCGGCGCCGCGTCCCGCCACATGTTCCTGGAGCGACAGGTCTTCTACTCCACGCTCGCCGTCATCGTGATGGTAGGCTGCTCGCTGCTCACGCCGCGCTGGGTGCTGCGTTTCGCCATCCTGGGCGCGCTGGGGGCGCTTGCGCTGACGGCGCTGACGCTGGTGGCGGGCACCGAGATCAAGGGTGCGCGGCGCTGGCTCTCGCTGCCGGGCATGTCGCTGCAGCCCTCGGAATTCCTGAAGCCCTGCCTCGCCGTGGTCTGCGCCTGGCTGATGGCCGAGGGCAAGCGCTCGCGGCACTTCCCGGGTCTGATCCTGGCCTTCATCCTGATCGGCGTCGTCGCCGTTCTGCTGAAGCAGCAACCCGATATCGGCATGCTGGCCGTTATTGTCGCCGTCTTTCTGGCGCAGGTCTTCGTCTCCGGCATCAACCTGATGTGGGTGATGGCGGGCGGCGGCTGCGTCGCCGGCCTTGCGGTCCTCGCCTTCACGCTGCATGGCCATGTGCGCTCCCGCGTGCAGCGCTTTCTCGACCCCGAGGCGGGCGACAATTTCCAGATCCGCATGTCGCTGGAAGCCTTCGGCAATGGTGGCCTGCTCGGGCGCGGACCTGGGGAGGGCCGCGTGAAGGACGCGCTGCCCGATGCCCATGCGGACTTCGTCTTCCCCGTGGCGGCCGAGGAATTCGGCCTGGTCGTCTGCCTGATCATCCTCGCGATCTTCGCCTTCGTGGTGATCCGCGGCCTGCTGCGCCTGATGCATGAGCGCGACATCTTCGTGGCGCTGGCAGCGACCGGCCTGCTCGTGCAGTTCGGGCTGCAGGCCTTCATCAACATGGGCTCCTCGCTGCACCTGATCCCGACCAAGGGGATGACGCTGCCCTTCGTCAGCTATGGCGGCTCTTCCTCCATCGCGCTGGCCATCGGCATGGGCTTCCTGCTGGCGCTGACGCGCCGGCGCAGCGCAAGGGCGGAGGATTCCCAGCCCTACGCCCATGCCGTGCCGACATGAGGGGGCCCATATGAGGGGGATGGCCATGCGCCCCATCGCCATCGCCGCCGGGGGCACCGGCGGGCACCTGTTTCCGGCCGAAGCGCTGGCCGCCGAGCTCTCCGCGCGCGGCGAGCGCATCGTGCTCTTCACCGACAGCCGCTCCGCCGCCTTCGACAGCCCGGCCTTCGCCAATGCCGAGCGCTTCGTGTTGAAGGGCGAGGGCATCGCCGGGCGCAGCCCACTGCGCGCGGCCCGGGGAGCAGCGCTGCTGGCGTCCGGCATGCTGACGGCGCGGCGGCTGCTGAAGGAACTCGATGCGTCCGCCGTGGTGGGCTTCGGCGGCTATCCCGCGATTCCGCCGGCACTCGCGGCGCTGAGCCTCGGCAAGCGGCGGCCCGCGCTCATCCTGCACGAGCAGAACGCGGTGCTGGGCCGCGCCAATCGCGCGCTCGCGACGCGGGCCGAATTGCTGGCGCTGGCCTATGAGGAAACGGCGCGCGTGCCCGAGGGGGCGCGGACGCGCTGGGTCGGCAATCCGGTCCGGCCCGCGCTGGCGGCGCTGGCCGGCGCCGGCTACCCGCCCGCCGATGGCCCGCTGCGCCTGCTGGTGACCGGCGGTTCGCTCGGCGCGCGCGTCTTCGCCGATCTCGTGCCCGCCGCCATCGCCGCCCTGCCCGAGGCGATCCGCGGGCGCCTGCTCATCGCGCAGCAATGCCGCGTCGAGGATCTGGAGCGCGTCCGCGCCGCCTATTCCGAGACGGGCATCCCGGTCGAACTCTCCCCCTTCTTCCCGGACATTGCGGGGCGGCTGGCGGGCGCGCATCTGGTGATCGCGCGGGCCGGCGCCTCCACGGTCGCCGAGATCGCCTGCGCGGGACGCCCCTCCCTGCTGGTGCCGCTGCCTTCCGCCATAGACAACCACCAATTCGCCAATGCACGCGCGCTGGAGGCGGCGGGTGCGGCCCTTGTACTGTCCCAGGCGACGACGAATCCGGCGCGGCTGACGCAATTGCTGGCGGAATGGCTGGGCTCGCCCGAAAGGCTTGCCGAAGCGGCCCGGCATGCGGCATCCCTCGCGCGTCCCCAGGCGGCGCGGGAGCTGGCCGACCTGGTCCTCGCCCACGCCGCCCGAACCCAAGCCCTCCAGGAATCCCGCTGATGCGCGCGCTGCCACTTTCCATCGGGACCATCCACTTCGTGGGCATTGGCGGCATCGGCATGTCGGGCATCGCCGAGGTTCTGCACAATCTCGGCTATGCCGTGCAGGGCAGCGACATCGCCGAGGGCTACAACGTCGCCCGCCTGCGCGAGGCGGGGATTCCCGTCATGGTCGGCCATGCGGCCGAGAACCTGCGCAATGCGCAGGTCGTCGTGGTCAGCACGGCGGTGAAGCGCGACAACCCCGAGGTCCAGGCCGCGCGGCGCCGCCTGCTGCCGGTCGTGCGCCGCGCCGAGATGCTGGCCGAGCTGATGCGCCTGAAATGGGGCATCGCGGTCGGCGGCACCCATGGCAAGACGACGACGACGAGCCTGATCGCCTGCGTGCTGGAACAGGCCAAGCTCGACCCCACCGTGATCAATGGCGGCATCATCAACGCCTACGGCACCAACACCCGCATGGGCACGGGCGAATGGATGGTGGTCGAGGCCGATGAGAGCGACGGCAGTTTTCTCCGACTTCCCAGCACCGTCGCGGTCGTGACGAACATGGATGCGGAACACCTCGATCACTGGGGCACTGAGGACGCGATGCGCGAAGGCTATGCGCAATTCGTCGGCAACATCCCCTTCTACGGCTTCGCCGTGCTCTGCGCCGATCATCCCGCCGTGCAGGCGATGATCCCCAAGCTCGACCGCCGTCTCGTCACCTATGGCTTCTCGCCCCAGGCCGATGTGCGGGCCGAGAAGGTGCTGACCAACCGCATGGGGGCCAGCTTCGAAGTCACGGTCCAGGACCGCGTGACCGGTCGCGCCCGCACCATGCAGCCCTTCCGCCTGCCCATGCTGGGCCACCACAACGTCCAGAATGCGCTGGCGGCGATCGCCATCGGCGTCGAGATGGATGTGCCGGAGGATGTGATCCGCGCCGCACTCGCCGGCTTCAAGGGCGTCAAGCGCCGCTTCACCCGCGTGGGCGAGACGGGCGGCATCACCGTGATCGACGATTACGGGCATCACCCGGTCGAGATCGCCGCCGTCCTGAAAGCCGCGCGCCAGGCCGGCGCGCGGGATGTCATCGCCGTGGTGCAGCCGCATCGCTATTCGCGCCTGAACCAGCTCTTCACCGAGTTCTGCACCTGTATGAATGATGCGGGCACGGTCATCATCGCCGATGTCTATGCCGCCGGCGAAGCGCCCATCGAAGGCGCGGACAAGGATGCGCTGGTGGAGGGGCTGCGCGCCGCGGGCCATCGCAGCGTGGTGCCGCTGCCCGAGCCCGCGAGCCTCGCCGAAATGATCAACGCCATGGCCAAGCCTGGCGACTATGTGATCTGCCTGGGTGCGGGCACCATCACCAACTGGGCGCATGCGCTGCCGGCACAGCTGGCCGAGCTGCAATCCCAGGCGGGGGCGCGCGTCTCGCCGCTCAAGCGCGCATGAAGCCGATGCCCGCCACCCGCGCCATGCCGGTGATCCGCGGCCGTGTGGAGGCGGCGGCGTCGCTCGCCCCCTTCACCTGGTTCCGCGTGGGCGGGCCGGCGGAGTGGCTGGCGCGGCCCGCCGATGCCGAGGATCTGCTCACGCTGCTGGCCGCCCTCGACCCGGCGATGGAGCTGACGGTGCTGGGTGCCGCCTCCAACCTCATCATCCGCGATGGCGGCGTGCCGGGCGTGGTGCTGCGCCTGCCCGCGCGCGGCTTCGGGGCCGTCACCGTCGAGGCCGATGGCGTGATCGCGGGTGCGGCCGCGCTGGATGCGACCGTGGCCGAGCACGCCGCGGCGGCTGCTCTCGCGGGGCTGGAATTTCTCAGCGGCATTCCCGGCAGCATCGGCGGCGCCGTCGCCATGAATGCGGGCGCCTATGGGCGCGAGATCGTGGATGTCCTGGACTGGGCGGAGGTCGCGACGCCAACCGGCCTTGTGCGGCTCGACGCGGCTGGTCTCGGCCTCGCCTATCGCCATGCGAGCCTGCCGCCACGCGGCGTGGTGACGCGCGCTCGGCTGCGTGCCGCCCCTGGCGATGCCACTGCCATCGCCGCCCGCATGGCCGAGATCCGCGACGCGCGCGAAGCCACGCAGCCCGTGCGCGCCCGCACCGGCGGCAGCACCTTCCGCAACCCCGAGGGCCACAAGGCCTGGGCGCTCATCGACGCCGCCGGCTGCCGTGGCCTCATGCGCGGGGCCGCGCAGGTCAGCGAGAAGCATTGCAACTTCCTGCTCAACACGGGCGGCGCCACCGCGGCCGATCTCGAAGCCCTGGGCGAGGAGGTCCGCGCGCGCGTGCTGGCGCATTCGGGCGTGGATCTGCATTGGGAAATCAAGCGCATTGGCCAAAGAGGGAGCGCCACGGCATGAACGCGATCACGCCCATGCAGAAGCGCGTGGCCGTCCTCTATGGCGGCATCTCCGCCGAGCGGGACGTCAGTCTCTCGACCGGCGCGCAGGTCATCGCGGCGCTGCGCGAGGCGGGCTTCGAGGTCTCGCCCATCGAGGTGACGCAGGACCTGCCCGCCACCATCGGCGCATTGGCGGCGGCGAAACCGGACGCGGTGTTCAATGCGCTGCATGGCCGCTTCGGCGAGGATGGCTGCATCCAGGGCGTGCTGGACTGGATGGGGCTGCCCTACACGCATTCGGGCGTCCGCGCCTCGTCCGTCGCCATGGACAAGGCGGCCGCCAAGGCGGTGTTCTCGGCGCATGGGCTGCCGGTCGCGGCACATCGCGTGGTCAGCCCGCAGGAGCTGGAAGAGGCCGACCCGCTGCCGCTCCCCTATGTGGTGAAGCCGGTGGATGAGGGCAGCAGCGTGGGCGTCACCATCCTGCGCGAGGGCGACAACCGGCGCGAGGAGATCGCCCGCAACTGGCGCTTCGGCCACCGCATCATGGCCGAGAGCTTCATCCCCGGCCGCGAGCTC
The DNA here is from genome assembly GCA_027488195.1 of Acetobacteraceae bacterium. GTDB lineage: Bacteria > Pseudomonadota > Alphaproteobacteria > Acetobacterales > Acetobacteraceae > Roseococcus. Next base: position 11,104 of record JAIYCD010000190.1, read on the forward strand.
ACCGTCGCCGTAATGGATGACGAGCCGCTGGCCGTGACCGAGATCGCCACCGGCAACCAGTTCTACGATTACGAGGCGAAATACGCCGATGGCGGCAGCCACCATGTGCTGCCCGCGCCGATCCATCCCGATGTGACGGCCGAGGCCCTGCGCATCGCGGTCGCCGCGCATCGCGCGCTCGGCTGCCGCGGCGTCTCGCGCTCCGACTTCCGCTATGACGACACGGCGGGCGAGCCCGGGCGGCTCTATCTGCTCGAGGTGAACACGCAGCCTGGCATGACGCGCACCTCACTGCTGCCGGAACAGGCGGCGCATCGCGGCATCGGATTTCCGGCGCTCTGCGCCTGGATGATCGGGCAGGCCTGCCATGGCCCGTAAATCCGCCGAACCGACGACGCGCTCGCGCTCGGCGCCGCAGCCCAAGCGGCCCTCGGCCACGCGGCTCTGGTTCAAGAAGCGCCGCGCCTGGCTGCGCGGCATCGGCATGGCGTCGCTCGCCGCCGTCACCATCGGCGTGACCGCACTCGGCGTGATCGCGCTCGATCCGATGGCGCGGGTGCGCGAGACGACGAATTGGCTGGCCGAACTCGGCCGGGGTCCTGGCCTTTCCGTGCAGGAGATCCGCATCGAGGGCCGGGAATTCGCCCCCCGCGAGGCGCTGCTCGCCGCCATCGGCATCACGCCGGGCGAGGCCATCCTGGATTTCGAGCCCAGTGCCGCGAAGCAGCGGCTGGAGCAGATCGCCTGGGTGGAGACCGCCCATGTCGAGCGCCGCCTGCCCGGCACCATCCTGATCCGCATCACCGAGCGCCGCGCCTTCGCCGTCTGGCAGCGCGAGGGCCGCTTCTCGGTGATCGACCGCGAGGGCCGCGTGATGGCGACCGAGCGGCTGGAAGCCTTCGGCCCCCTGCCGCTCGTCGTCGGCATCGGCGCCGAGCGGGTCGCGGCGCCGATGATCGACCTGCTGCGCAGCACGCCCGAAATCGCCGACCGCGTGCAGGCCATCATCCGCGTCTCCGAGCGGCGTTGGAACCTGCGGCTGCAGAACGGCGCCGACATCATGCTGCCCGAAGGCCATGAGGAGGCGGCGATCACGCGCCTGGCCGAACTCCAGGCGCGCGACAAGCTGCTGGATCGCCCGCTGGCGGCGGTGGACATGCGCCTGCCCGATCGCCTCGTGGTCCGCATGCAGACGCCGGCGCAGCCCGCGACACCCACGCCCACCCAAGCCCGGAGCCAACGCGGATGAACGAACTCGTTCGCTACCAGCCGCCCCACACGGATGTGCCGATGCGCGGCATCAAGCTCGGCCGCGCCAGGCCCGGCGTCTTCGGCGTGCTGGATATCGGCTCCACCAAGGTGGTCTGCCTGATCGCGCGCATCGAGAGCGACGGCACGCCGCGGGCACTCGGCTTCGGCTGGCAGAAATCGCGCGGGGTGAAAGCCGGTTCCATCGTGGACATGGAGGAGGCGGAGCGCAGCATCCGCGCCGCCGTCGCCAGTGCCGAGGACATGGCGGACACGCTGCTCAAGGGGGTCATCGTCAACCTCTCCTGCGGGCAGCCGGAGAGCCGGACGCACAACATCCTCTGGCAGGTGGGCGGCCGGGCCGCCACCATGGCCGATCTCAACGGCATCATGACCGAGGGCGTGCGCCGCACCCAGGCCGAGGGGCGCGAGGCGGTGCACAGCTTCCCGCTCGGCTTCACCGTGGATGCGACGGGCGGCGTGGATGACCCGCGCGGCATGGTCTGCGACACGCTGGGGGCCCGCCTGCATGTGCTGGATGCCGCCAGCCACGCGCTGTTCAACCTCGGCCAGTGCCTGCATCGCTGCGAGCTGGAGGTGGAGGAGATGGTCTCCTCCCCCTTCGCCGCCGGCCTCGCCACGCTCGTGGATGACGAGCGCGAACTGGGCGCGGTCTGCGTGGACATGGGCGGCGGTACCACGAGCATCGCCGCCTTCGCGGAAGGCCGGCTGATGCACACGGCACAATTGCCGGTCGGCGGCTGGCAGGTGACAAATGACCTGGCGCGCGTGCTCTCCACGCCCATCACCCATGCCGAGCGCCTGAAGACCATGCATGGCAGCGTGCTGGAAGCGGCCGAGGATCGCGGCGAGATGCTGCCCGTGCCCATGGTGGGCGAGGATGACGACCAGATCGCGCGTGTCCCGCGTGAGATGATCGTGAAGATCATCCGCCCACGGCTCGAGGAAAGCTTCGAATTGCTGCGGGACCGGCTGGATGGCAGCGGCCTGCCTGGCGAGATGCGCCGGCGGATCGTGCTCACGGGCGGCGCCAGCCAGCTGATCGGCGTGCGGGAACTCGCCGGCCGGGTGCTGGGGCGCGAGGTGACGGTGCGTCTGGGCCGCCCCCGCCTGGTGCGCGGCCTGCCCGAAACCGCCTCCGGCCCCGGCTTTGCGTCCGCGATCGGCCTGCTGGCCTGGGCGGCAGGCGAGGGCAAGCCGATCCTGGAGTTGACGCCAGCCGCTGTCAGCTCGCCCGGGCTGCTGCGGCGTGGGTTGGCGTGGCTCAGGGAACGTCTATGAAGGATTTCCGAGCGGCGACCTGTGGATAACGGGGACAAGTCGGCGATATCGGGCAGACACGAATCGAAACCGGTGGTCTAAGCTAGGTTGAGGAGAACCCGCCCATGACATTGAACCTGACGCTGCCGGTGACCCAGCACACGGATTTCTCGCCTCGCATCGCCGTCATCGGCGTGGGCGGCGGCGGCACGAATGCCGTCAACAACATGATCCATCTGGGTCTGGACGGCGTCGAGTTCATCGTGGCCAACACCGATGCCCAGGCGCTGGTGAACAGCCGCGCCGAGCGCCGCGTGCAGCTCGGCCCCCACCTCACGCAGGGCCTGGGCGCCGGCGCCAAGCCCGAGATCGGCCGCGCCGCCGCCGAGGAAGCGACCGACGAGCTGGCCCGCCACCGCGAAGGCTGCCACATGGTCTTCGTGACCGCCGGCATGGGCGGCGGCACGGGCACCGGGGCCGCGCCCGTCATCGCGCGCATGGCGCGTGAACGTGGCATCCTGACCGTCGGCGTCGTCACCAGGCCCTTCGACTTCGAAGGCCCGAAGCGCCGCAAATCGGCCGATGCCGGCCTCGAAGAGTTGCAGCAATTCGTGGATACGCTGATCGTCATCCCGAACCAGAACCTCTTCAAGCTGGCGAATGACCGCACGACCTTCGCCGAGGCCTTCAAGATGGCCGACAACGTCCTCTACATGGGCGTGCGCGGCGTGACCGATCTCATGGTCAATCCCGGCCTGGTGAACCTCGATTTCGCCGATATCCGCACCGTCATGGCCGAGATGGGCAAGGCGATGATGGGCACGGGCGAGGCCGAGGGCGAGGGCCGCGCCACCCAGGCCGCCGATTCCGCCATCAACAACCCGCTGCTGGAAGACACCTCCATGCGCGGCGCCAAGGGTGTGCTGATCAACATCACCGGCGGCCTCGACATGACGCTCTTCGAGGTGGATGAGGCGATGGCCCGCATCCGCCGCGAGGTGGATGAGGAAGTGAACATCATCTTCGGCTCCGCCATCGATGAGACGATGAATGGCCGCGTCCGCGTCTCCGTGGTGGCCACCGGCATCGACGTCGCCTCCATGGGTGCCGCGATGAACCCCGGCGGACCGCGCCTCGCCGTGGTGAACCAGGCCGCCCCGGCACCCGCTCCGGCCGCCGCGCGCACCCCTTCCGGCCCGCTCGGCGCCCCCGTGGTGCCGACGCCCCGCCGCCCCGTCCAGGTGGGTGGTGGCGCGGGCCTGCTGCGCCAGCCGGCTGCGGCCGCCGGTGCCGCGACCGCCCTCGCCGCGGCCCCGCCGGTGGCGCAGGAGCAGGCCTATGTCGAGGAGATGCCGCAGCCGGTGGTCGTGCAGCCCGCCGCCCCGCCGCCGGTCGCCTACCAGGCGCCGATGCAGCAGCCTTCCCTGCCGGAAGTGGCTCAGCCGCAAGGCCAGGGGGCTGGCTGGCGCGGCCTGTTCCGCAACGCGACCGGCCTGATGCGCCGCAACGTCGAGGAGGCCCCCGCCGCCGCTCCGCGCGCTGAGCCGGTGGCCAGCCAGCAGCCCCGCGCGCCGCAGCCGATGCGCGCCGCGCAGCAGCCGCAGCCCGATGAGATGGGCCTGGACATCCCGACCTTCCTGCGCCGTCAGAGCAACTGAGCGCCGGCCACGCAGATCAGCATTGACGCCCCCGGCCACCGCGCCGGGGGCGTTTTGCATTTCGGGCAGCCCCTCAACCTGGCGCGGGCACCTTGTCGTTGTAGTTGCAATGCGTGGCCGCCTGGCAGCGCCAGCATTCCGGCGCGCGCGCCTTGCAGATGTAGCGCCCATGCAGGATCAGCCAGTGATGCGCATCCCGCAGCAATTCGGGTGGGATGCGCTTCACGAGGCCGTCCTCCACCGCGCGGGTGGTCTTGCCGGGTGCCAGGCCCGTGCGGTTGCCGAGGCGGAAGATGTGCGTGTCCACTGCCATAGTCGCCTCCCCGAACATCACGTTCAGCACGACATTGGCGGTCTTGCGGCCGACGCCCGGCAGCGCCTCCAGCGCGGCGCGATCGCGTGGCACCTCGCCGCCATGGCGTTCCATCAGCATCGCCGAGAGGGCGGCGACATTCTTCGCTTTCGCCTGCCAAAGCCCGATGCGGCGGATGAGCTGACCGATGCCCTCCGCCCCCAGTGCCGCCATGGCAGCGGGGGTCGGCGCTGCGGCGAAAAGGCCGGGCGTCACCTTGTTCACCATCGCATCCGTCGCCTGCGCGGACATGACCACGGCGACCAGCAGCGAGAAGGCGTCGGTGTACAGCAGCTCGGTCTCGGGCGCCGGATTCTCGGCGGCGATGGCGCGAATGAAGGCGCCCGCCTGCTCGCGCGACATCAGGCGCGCGCGGCGGGGTGCGGTTGCGGTGCCGTGCAGGGGTCTTGCGGGGGTTTTCACGCCGGGATTCATCCTATCTGATGGATGGATGCCAGAAACCCCCACGATTTTCGAGGCCCGCTCCACGCCGCTGAACAGCATGGGCGATCAGGGCTTCCGCATCGTGGCTGGCATCCTGCTTGCGGGGTTCACCTTCACCGGCACCGTCTTCACCATCCTGGGCGCCTGGCCCGTGCTGATCTTCGCGGGCGCGGAGACGCTGCTGGTGATCGGCATGCTGGCGCTCTACCGCAGCCAGGCCAGCAGCAGCGCCGAAATCGTCACCCTCGCCGCCGGCCACCTCACCATCCGCCGGCGTGAGGGGCGCAGGCGGGAGGAAGCGCAGTTCGATCCCTTCTGGGCCCGGCTGCGCTGGGAGGAGGGTCGTCTCTTCATCGCCCACCGTGGGGCGGGGATCGAGATCGGCCGTTTCCTGACGGCCGAGGAGCGCGAGGACCTGGCGCAAAGCCTGGGTGCCGCGCTGCGCCGCTACCGCGAGCCGGTCTTCGATAATCCCCAGCTGCGCTAGCCGCCTTCAGCGGGGCGCGGTAAACCGCGCAGCATGACGACACCCCCTCGCCCCGTGATGCTGGTGATCCTCGATGGCTGGGGGCACCGCGAAGACCCCACCGACAATGCCGTGGCCCAGGCTCGCACGCCGCGTTTCGACACGCTCTGGGCCAGCTGCCCGCATGGCTTCCTGCGCACCTCAGGCCTCGATGTCGGCCTGCCCGAGGGGCAGATGGGCAATAGCGAAGTGGGGCATCTCAACATCGGCGCCGGGCGCGTGGTCATGCAGGATCTGCCGCGGATCGATGCGGCGATCGCGGATGGCTCCATGGCCGCCATGCCGCCGCTGCGGAATTTCGTGGCCAAGCTCAAGGCAAGCGGCGGCACGGCGCATCTGGTCGGCCTGATTTCGCGCGGCGGCGTGCACAGCCACCAGCGCCATGCGGCGGCGCTGGCCGCGATCCTCATGGCCGAGGGCATTCCCGTCATCATCCACGCGCTGACCGACGGGCGCGACACCGCGCCCCGCTCGGCGGCCGGCGCACTGGCCAGCCTGCCGCCCGAGGCGCGCATCGGCACCGTCATCGGCCGCTATTGGGCGATGGACCGCGACAATCGCTGGGAGCGCGTGCGCAAGGCCTGGGCCGCGATGGTGCTGGGCCAGGGCGAGGCCACGGCGCCCGACGCGCAGACCGCGGTGGCGCAGGCCCATGCCGCCGATGTGACCGACGAGTTCATCCCCGCCACCATCCTGCCTGGCTACACCGGCATGAAGGACGGCGACGGGCTGCTCAGCTTCAACTTCCGCTCCGACCGCGCACGCGAGATCCTGACAGCGCTGCTCGACCCGGCCTTTACCGGCTTTGCACGGGAGCGCAGCCCGCGCTTCGCGGCCGCCTTGGGCATGGTGGAATACGCGGCCGAGCTGAACCCCTTCATTGCCACACTCTTCGCGCCGCAATCCATGTCCGACATCCTGGCCGAGGTGGTGAGTGCCGCCGGTCGCACGCAGCTTCACATGGCCGAGACCGAGAAGTACCCGCACGTCACCTATTTCCTGAATGGCGGCGAGGAGCGCGCCTATCCCGGCGAGACGCGCATCATGGTCCCCTCGCCCAAGGTCGCCACCTATGACCTCCAGCCGGAGATGAGTGCGCCAGACCTGACGGCGAAGGCGGTGGAGGCCATCCAGTCCGGCACGCAGGACCTCATCATCCTGAACTTCGCCAATGCCGACATGGTGGGCCACACCGGCAGTCTCGACGCCGCCATCAAGGCGGTGGAAGCGGTGGATGCAGGCCTCGGCGCCATCGCCGATGCGGTGCGCGCGGCGGGCGGCGCGCTGCTCGTCACCGCCGATCACGGCAATGCGGAACTGATGCGCGACCCCGCGACCGGCGGGCCGCACACGGCGCATACCACCAACCCCGTGCCCGTCTTCCTCATGGGCGGCCCGGCCGGCGCAGGCTTGCGTGACGGGCGCCTGGCGGACCTCGCCCCCACGCTGCTGGCCCTGATGGGCCTGCCGCAACCGGCCCTGATGACCGGCCAGAATCTGATCGAAGGAGCCTGAACATGGCCTTGCGCGTCGCGGTCCAGATGGACCCCATGGAGAGCATCGGCATTGATGGCGACAGCAGCTTCGCCCTGATGCTGGAAGCCCAGGCGCGCGGCCATGCGCTCTGGCACTATCATGTGAAGCATCTCTCGATGCAGGCCGGGCGCATCATCGCCCATGGCCATCCGGTCGAGGTGCGGCGCGAGCGCGGCAACCACTTCACCTTCGGCGCGCCGGTGGAACTGGACCTGGCCCGGGATGTGGACGTGGTGCTGATGCGTCAGGACCCGCCCTTCGACATGGCCTATATCACGGCGACCCACCTGCTGGAGCATATCCACCCGAAGACGCTGGTGGTGAATGACCCCGCCAGCGTGCGCAACGCGCCGGAAAAGCTCTTCGTCCTGCAATTCCCGGAACTGATGCCCGAGACGCTGGTCTCCTCGGACACGCGGGAGATCAACAAGTTCCGCATGAAGCATGGCGACATCATCGTGAAGCCGCTGTTTGGCAATGGCGGCGCGGGCGTCTTCCACCTGCAGCCCAACGATCCCAACCTCAACTCGCTGATCGAGATGTTCACCGAACGCTCGCGCGAGCCGCTGATGGTGCAGCAATACCTGCCGGCGGTGCGCCAGGGGGACAAGCGCATCATCCTGGTGGATGGGGTCGCGATGGGCGGCATCAACCGCGTGCCGGCGGCGGGCGAGGCGCGCAGCAACATGCATGTGGGCGGCCGGCCCGAGCCCACCAAGTTGACCGACCGCGAGCTGGAAATCTGCGCCGTGATCGGCCCTGAGCTGAAGAAGCGCGGCCTGATCTTCGTCGGCATCGACGTGATCGGCGGCTACCTCACGGAGATCAACGTGACATCGCCCACCGGCCTGCAGGAACTGGCGCGCTTCGATGGCATCCATCTGGAGCGCGCCATCTGGGATGTGATCGAGGAAAAGCGGCGGGGCTGAAGCCCGGTCGTCACAGCCGGCGCGCTAGCCGCGCCGGAAGACGCCCTTCACCCGGTCGATCTGCCGGTCGCCCCAGGCCATCGCCTTCTCCTCCCGCGCCTCGATCCCCGGGATGAGATGCGGCCAGCGGCGGTCGATCACGCCGACGCCGCGATGCGCCCAGACATATTGGTCGCGCAGGATGAAGGTGCCGAGGCCCACGAAGATGAAGCCGGGCAGGATCGGCAGGATCAGCCCGACCGGCCCCAGGCAGAGGCAGCCGATGCCGATGGCCTTGCGGCGTCGTGAGGGGCGAAGTTCGATCATCGCCCCGCACTTGGCATCACGAGACCTCTCATTCAAGCAAAATAAAGGCTTAACGCGCGGGGTGGATGGGCACGAAGACCGGTTTCACCAGCCAGCGCCGCGCGATCTGGAAATAGCCGCGGAAGACGAAATGCCCGTTATGGGTCAGAAGTTTCTCGCGGTTGCGGCGCCAGAAGCCGGGGATCTCAAACCAGGGCATGGTCGGGTAGAGGTGGTGCACGATGTGCAGGTTGTTCCAGAGGAACAGCAGGCCGAAGATCCAGTTGCTCTCGACCGAGGCGGTGCGTTCGCCCGGGCGCTCGCCCCAGCGATGCTCGATGAAGGCGCGCAGCAGGCCGAGCGAAATGCCTGGCAGCACCCAGACCAGGTAGTAGTGCCAGACCGGCATGTGGGCCACCTCAGTCACGAACCAGAGCACGGCCGTGAGCCCCACGAAAAAGCCGAGCCAGGCCGGCACGTCCGAGAAGTCGCCGCGCTTGAGCTTGCCCGTCTCCACCAGCACCAGCTTGCGCAGGCGCAGGATGGGCCCGACGGTCAGCCGCCCCAGCAGCGTCTGGTTGAACAGCAGCACGGCGCGGAAGGCGGGGGTGTAGCCGCTCCAATCCTCGCGCTTGTGGTACTGCGTCTCGGTGTCCTCGCCGGGATAGGTGAGATGGGTGTTGCGGTGGTGCTTGCTGTGGCTGCGCTTGTAGAGCTCGAAGGGCCACCAGCCGCCGATGGGGGGCCAGACGATGGCGGTCCGCAGCCAGGCGGGCAGGCTGCGCCAGCCATGGATCGCCTCATGCTGCAACGAGAAATGCCAGGCGAGGATATAGGCCGCCAGCAGCGCCTCGACCGGCCAGGGGACATGTTCGTGGACCAGCAAAAGCCCGGCCCAGCTCGCATAGATGGCGATGGCCACGCCCCAGGTGGGCAGCTCCCAGCGGCGCCAGAGGGATCGCGGTTCGGGCAGGGTTTCGCTCTTGGCCATGCCGCAAACCCTGCCATATCGCATCGCAGTGCAGCAATCGCGTTGCGCGCCTCTCGGTCCCTGCCTAGGCTTTGCCCATGCCCGCACCCCGTACCCTCGCTGAACTCGAAGCCGATGTGGCGCGGGACCTGGACCTGACGGGCCATCCCCGCGCGCCCTGGCTGGTGCCGAAGACGGTGGGGGGCGCGGCCGCGCTCGATGTGCTCATCATCGGCGGGGGGCAATGCGGCGTCGCCGTCGCGCATGCGCTGAAGCGCGACAAGGTGGACAACATCCTGGTGATCGACCGCGCCGATCACGGCCGCGAGGGCCCCTGGACCACCTATGGCCGCATGCGCGCGCTCCGCAGCCTGAAGGACATGACGGGGCCCGATCTGCGGCTGCCCAGCCTCACCTACCAATCCTGGCATGAGGCGAGCTTCGGCACGGCGGATTGGGCGGCGATGCGCTTCATCCCGAAGGATCTCTGGAACGACTACCTGCTCTGGTTCCGCCGCGTCACCGGCGTGCCGGTCCGGAACGGCGTGGAGGCCGGCCTCATCAGCCCGACCCAGACCGATGACGGCCTGCCCGCCTTCCGCGTGGAAACCAGCGCGGGCCCGCTGCATGCCCGCAAGCTGGTGCTGGCAACGGGCCAGGAGGGCATCGGCGCCTGGTGGATGCCCCCGCACATCGCAGCCCTGCCCACGGCGTTCCGCGCCCACACGAATGAGATGATCGATTTCGCGGCGCTGCGCGGCAAGGTCGTGGCCGTGCTGGGCGCCGGCGCCTCGGCCTTCGACAATGCGGCGGTGGCGCTGGAGCATGGCGCGGCGGAGGTACACATCTTCTGCCGGCGGGCGGAACTCATGGTGGTGCAGCCCTATCGCTGGCTCACCTTCGCAGGCTTCCTGCGCCACATGGGCGAGATGACCGATGAATGGCGCTGGCGCTTCATGTCCCATGTGCTGGGCATGCGCGAGGGCTTCGCGCAGGATCATTATGACCGCGTGATCCGCTTCCCGAATTTCCGCCTGCACACGGAGGGCGAGTGGCAAGGCGCGCGCGTGGAGGACGGCCGCGTGGTGCTGACCACGCCGCGCGGCGACTTCACCGCCGATTTCTGCATCACCGGCACGGGCGTGCGGATGGATGCGGGCCTCAGGCCCGAACTCGCCCTCTGCGCCGACAACATCGCGACCTGGGGCGATCGCTACACACCCCCGCCCGAGGAAGCCAATCCGCGCCTCGCGGGCTACCCCTATCTGAACGCCGACAGCGCCTTCGTGGAGAAGCGGCCGGGCGAGACGCCCTGGATTTCCGGCATCCACCTGTTTGGCATCGGCACGACGATGAGCTTCGGCCCGGCCGGCAGCTCGATCAACGCGATGGCGATCTCGGCGCCGCGCGTGGCCGCCGGCATCACGCGCAACCTCTTCGCCGAGGACCTGCCCCGGCTCCATGGCGATCTCTGCGCCTATGACGAGAAGCAGGTGGAAGTGGACGCGGCCCGATTGGCCGCGGAGTAAGCCCGCTGGCCCCCCTCCTGGCACAGGACAACCGCCGCGGCCTGCTGCTGATGGTGGCGGCCATGTTCGTCTTTGGCTGCCAGGACGCGATCTCGCGCTACCTCGCCGAGATCTACTCGGTGCTGGGCATCCTGCTGATCCGCTACTGGTTCTTCGCGGGCTTCGTGGTGCTGCGCGCGGCGCGCGCGCCGGGTGGTCTTGGGCGCGTGATCCGCAGCAAGCGGCCCTTCGTGCAATGCCTGCGCGGCGTGATGCTGGTGGTGCAGGTCTGGATGATCGTGAACGCCTTCAAGCTGCTGGGCCTCGTGGAGACGCACGCCATCTTCGCCTGCTACCCGCTGATCATCACCGCACTCGCCGGCCCGGTGCTGGGTGAGCGCGTCACGCTGATGCGCTGGCTGACCATCCTGGCGGGCGCGCTGGGCGTGCTGCTGATCCTGCGGCCGGGGCCCGGCATGTTCAGCCCAGCCGCGCTTCTGGTGCTGGTCGCGGCACTCAACTTCGCGGCCTATGGGCTGATCACGCGGCTCGTGGCCCGCGATGACCCGCCGGATACGAGCTTCTTCTACACGGGCCTCGCGGGCGCCGTGGCGATCACGCTGCTGACACCCTGGGTCTGGACGCCGATCGCCTTCGCCGATTGGGGCTGGATGGGGCTGCTCTGCATTTCCGGGACACTCGGCCATTATCTGCTGATCCGCGCACTGGATCTGGCGGAGGCGAGCCGGCTGCAGCCGCTCGCCTATCTCCAGCTGGTCTTCGCGGCGGCCTTGGGCGTGCTGGTCTTCGCCGAGCCGCTGCCCTGGACGACGGTGATGGGCGGTGCCCTCGTGGTGGTCGCCGGCCTCGTGAACCTGCGGCTGACGCGGCTCGGCCGCTAGAGCCTGCTGCGTTCACATGCGTTCACTTCGCAAGCTCTAGCCTTGCCTGAGAGGATGATTCAGCGTTTCGGCGATTCCGCCTCAACGCATCATGCTCTAAGCCGCCGTCCGAAACGCCGCGAGCCCGCCGCTGCGCAGCAGGTTGGAGGGCAGGCGATGACCCACGATCCGCTCGGCCAGTTGCGCCGCCGCGATCAGCGCATCGAGGTCGATGCCGGTGGCCACGCTCATCTCCTCGCAGAGAAACACCAGCTCCTCCGTCGCGATATTGCCCGGCGCGCCGGGATGGCCCGCGAAGGGGCAGCCCCCCAGCCCCGCCACCGCCGCGTCGAAGGCCGAGACACCGAGCCGCAACCCGGCCGCGGCACAGGCGATGCCGAGGCCGCGCGTGTCATGCAGATGCAGCGAGAGCTTGGGGCCCGGAAAGCGCTCCCGCACCGCGCCCACAAGGCGCTCGACCAGCAGCGGATTGGCCCATCCCATGCTGTCGGCCAGCGAGATTTTTTCGATCGCGCAGCCGGTCTCGGCGGCGATCGCCATGGCGTCGGAGAGCGCCGCCATCGCCTGCGAAGTGCTGACGGCGCCGGAGAAATTGCAGCCGAAGGCGGCCTGGAGCGAGACGCGCGTCATGGGCACGCCCGCCGCCTGGTGCTGCGCCACATGCTTGCGCTGCGCGTCCAATTGCTCGGCATGGCTGCGGTTGAGGTTCTTCCGCGTGAAGGCCTCGGAACCCGTGACGGTGATCGAACCCTCGATCACCAGCCGGTCCGCGAAGGCCTGGACGCGCGCCAGCCCCGCCGCGTTGAACCAGAGCGCGTTGTAGGCGACGCCCGGGCGCGGCGTGAAACCGGCCACCACCTGCTCCGCATCCGCCCAGCCCGGGACGATCTTCGGGTTCACGAAGCTCGCCACCTGGATGCGCGACAGGCCGGTGGCCGAGAGCGCGTCGATCAGCGCGATCTTGTCGGCCGTGGGGATCGGGCCGGGCTCGATCTGGAAGCCCTCGCGCGGGCCTTCCTCGGTGATCTCGACGCGGGCGGGCAGGTCGCTCATCGCACGGCGTAGACGTCGTAGCGCGGGCCCGAAGGCGGGCGCTGGCCAGTGCCGATGGCGATGATGCGGTTCATCCAGGCGAGATCGGGCGCGCCGGTCTGGAAGCGCATCGCGGTGCGGAAATAATATTCGGAGGGGTCCACCGCCTCACCGCCGCCCAGGCGCGCCAGCACCTCGGGCTTGCCGGTGCGGATGCCGGCATACTGGACGTAGACGAGGCCGCCGCCCGTTGTCTTGCTGGGGGCCGCCTTGATGGTGAGGCGCACATCGATATGCGCGGTGCCATCGGCCTCGACGCGCAGCCAGTCGGCCGCGGTGCCGCCCAGCACCTCGCCCTGCAGGGCGGGGCCGCTGACCGTGCCGCCGGTGACGGGGACGATGCGCAGATCATGGCCATCGGGGCCTTTGCCGGCCATCTGGGGCGCGCCCACGGTGATGTCCATCGAAAACAGGTATTCGGTGACGAGCGGCAGCGGCATGGAAGTTCCTCCGGGTTTGGCGGAGAGCATGCCTGGACGGGATCGTTCCGCAAGGGGCTTGCGCGGCAGGCCCGGCGCACCCCATTTTGCCTGACGATTTTCTTCATTTCTCTCAGAGAGCCACGATGAACGCCCTCGACCCGCACAGCGTGACGCGCGCCCGCATCGCCGATGCGGCCGAGGCGCTGTTCCGCCAGATCGGCTACCAGAAGACCTCGGTGGCGGACATCGCCAAGGCCTGCGCCATGTCGCCGGCCAATGTGTACCGCTTCTTCCCCTCCAAGAGCGCGATCAACGAGACGATCACCCATCGCCTGCTGGACATTGTGGGGACGGAGCTGGAGGCGATGGCGGCCGGTGGCGGCAGCGCGGCCCTGCGCCTGCGCGCGACCGCACGGCATCTTTATGTGCGCGATGTGGAACTGTTTTTCACCGAGAAGCGCATGCACGACATGGTGGGTGCCGCCATGACCGAGCATTGGGGCGTGATCGAGGGCTTCATCGCCCGCGTCCTCGCCGTGTGGGAGGGCCTGCTGCGCGAGGGCATGGCGGCCGGCGAATTCCGCGCGCTCGAGCCGGCGGCGACGGCGATGACGCTCAAGCACTGCCTCATGCTCTGGACCCACCCGATGCTCCTGGCCGATTGCCTGGGGCGCGGCCACACGCGGGAAGAGCTGGAGGGCCAGCAACAGGCGGCGATGGACCTGCTGCTGGCCGGCCTCGCGAAATGACTCCTGATTATTATTGATTTTCGTCAGTGAATAGTCATTATGGCTCCGATCACGGAGCCTCGCCATGCGTCCCTCGCCCCTCCTCCTGCTGCTGCTGACCGCCTGCCTGCCCGAGGCCAAGACCGCCGCACCCCCCGCCGAGGAAGCCCCCCGCCCCGTCCAGGTGGCGGAAATCCGTCATCTCCCCACCGATTCCGGCCCGAGCTTCACCGGTGTGGTCCGCGCCCGGCGCGAGGCCGATGTGGCGCTCCGCGCCGGTGGCCGCATCGCCGAGCGCCTGGTGGATCTGGGCGCCGAGGTCACCACCGGCCAGCTCCTCTTCCGCCTCGACCCGCGCGACCTCGACCTGGCGCTGCGCGCCGCGGAGGCCGATGTCCTCTCCGCCGAAGCGACCGCCGCCCAGGCGGTGAATGACGCCGCCCGCTCCCGCGCGCTCGTCTCGGCCGGCCATGTCGCCGCCGCCTTCCATGAGCAGCGCGAGGCGACGGCACGCGCGGCCACGCAGCGCCTGGCCGCCGCCCGCGCCCAGCGGGACCTCGCGCGCAACCGCCTGGATTATGCCGAACTCCGCGTCCCCTCCCCCGGCCGCGTCACCGCCATCCTGGCCGAGGCCGGGCAGGTGGTGACCGAGGGCGCCCCCGTCCTGCGCCTGGCTGACCCCGCCGAGCGCGAGGTGCTGGTGCAGCTGCCCGAGAACGCGATCGGCGCGGCGCGCGCCACCGCCCGCTTCTGGGCGCGGCCCGAGGTCGCGCTGCCGGTCACGCTGCGCGAAGTGGCGGCCCAGGCCGACCCCAACATGCGCACCTATGCCGCGCGATTCTCCATCCCCGACGCGCCGGACTGGGCGCGGCTCGGCATGACGGCCACCATCCACCTGGCCGCCGAGGCCGCGGCCCCCAGCGCGCGCATCCCGCTCTCCGCCCTGCATGATCGCGGCCAGGGGGCCATGGTCTGGCACCTGGCCGAGCAGGGGCGGATCGAGGCCGCGCCGGTCACCGTGCTCGGCCTGTCGGAGAGCATGGCGACCATCCGAACCGCCCTGCCCGAGGGCACGCGCATCATCGCCATGGGCGCGCAACTTCTCGCGCCCGACAGCCGTGTGCGGCCCGTGGAGACCCGCCTCGCGGGGGGCATGCGATGAGAGGCTTCAACCCGTCCGAGGGCGCGATCCGCCAGGGGCAGCTCACGCTCTTCGCCATGATCCTGCTGCTGCTGGCCGGCGCCTGGGCGTGGGGAAAGCTCGGCCGCGCGGAGGATCCGGCCTTCACGCTCAAGGTGATGGTGGTTTCCGCCGCCTGGCCTGGCGCGACGGCCGAGGAGATGCAGAACCAGGTGGCCGACCGCATCGAGGCGAAGCTCTCCGAGCTGCCCTGGCTCGATGTGCTGCAGACCTTCTCGCGCCCGGGCGTCTCCACCATCACGCTCACGCTGCGCGACGACACGCCGCCCCACGCCGTGGCCGGCCTCTGGTACCAGGTGCGCAAGCGCGTGGGCGACATGCGCCAGAACCTGCCCCAGGGCGTGCAGGGCCCCTTCTTCGACGACGAATATTCCGACGTCTTCTCCGCCGTCCTCGCCCTGCGCGGCGCCGACAATGCCGAGCTCGTCCGCCAGGCCGAGCGCCTGCGCGACCGGCTGCGCCGCCTGCCGGGGATCGAGAAGGTGACGCTCTTCGGCGAGCAGCCGCAGCGCATCCAGGTCGAGATCAGCCATGCGCGGCTGGCGACACTCGGCATCACGCCGCAATCCGTGCTGGACGCGCTGGCGCGGCACAATGCCGTCACGCCCGCCGGCACGGTCGAGACCGGCAGCACCCGCGTGAACCTGCGCCTGCCCGAGGGGCTGGACGGGCTGGACAGCATCGCCGCCCTGCCGCTGGCCGCCGAAGGTCGCACCATCCGCCTGGGCGATGTGGCGCGCATCACGCGTGGCCTGGCCGACCCGCCTGAGCGCGCCATCCGGCACCTGGGCGATCCCGCCGTGCTGATCGGCCTGACCAAGCAACCCGGCCAGGATGTGCTGCGCGTGGGTGCGGCGCTGAACGCGGAACTCACGCGCATCCGCGCCGAATTGCCGCTGGGCCTCAGCCTCGATGCCGTGGCCGACCAGCCGCATATCGTGCGCGAGAGCGTGGACGAATTCTTGGTGAAGCTGGCGGCCGCGCTTGGCGTCGTGCTGCTCGTCTCCTTCCTCTCGCTGGGCTTCCGGGCGGGCATCATCGTGGCCCTCGCCGTGCCGCTCACGCTCAGCTTCGTCTTTCTCTTCATGGTCTGGCGCGGGACGGAGCTGGAGCGGATTTCGCTCGGCGCGCTGATCCTCGCGCTCGGCCTGCTCGTGGATGACGCGATCATCGCGATCGAAGCCATGGCGGTGAAGCTGGAACAGGGCTGGGAGCGCACGCGCGCCGCGGGCTTCGCCTGGACCACCACGGCCGGGCCCATGCTGACCGGCACGCTCGTCACGGTCGCGGGCTTCATCCCCGTGGGCTTCGCCGCTTCCACCTCCGGCGAATATGCGGGCGGCATCTTCTGGGTGGTGGGGGCGGCGCTGATCGCGAGCTGGATCGTCGCCGTCACCTTCACGCCCTGGCTGGGTGCGAGGCTGCTGAAGGCCGCGCCGCACAACCCGGCGCATGATGCGCATGACACGCGCATGTATCGCGCGCTGCGCCGCGGCGTGGAGTGGTGCGTGGACCATCGGATCACATTGCTGCTGGTGATGCTGGTGCTGCTCGGCGCCGGCATGGTCGGCATGGCGAAGACGAAGAAGCAGTTCTTCCCCGCCTCGCAGCGCCTGGAATTGCTGGTGGACATCAATCTCCGCCAGGGCGCCAGCTTCGCCGCGACGGATGCGGTGGCCAAGCGCATCGAAGCGGTGCTGCACGATGATTTCGACGTGGCGCATTTCACCACCTATCTCGGTGCCGGCGCGCCGCGCTTCTTCCTGGCGCTGAACCCGGACCTGCCGAACGAGGCCTTCGCCAAGATCATCATCGAAAGCCGCGACGTGCCGGCCCGCGAACGCCTGCGCGAGCAGCTGATCGCCCTCGACGAAACCGGCGCCTTCCCCGAGGCGCGTGTGCGCGTCTCGCGCCTGGATTTCGGCCCGCCCGTCCCCTTCCCCGTGCAGTTCCGCATCGTCGGCCCCGACCCCATGGAGCTGCGCCGCCTGGCCGACCAGGCGGTGCCGCTGCTGCGCGGCGTGGCCGGCACGCGCAACGTGCAGACCGACTGGAGCGAGCTGAGCCCAGCGCTGCGCCTGGAGCTGGACCGCGAGCGCATCGCGCAGTTGGGCCTCTCGCCCCAGGCCGTGGCCACCTCCATGGCCACGCTGCTCTCCGGCGTCACGGCCACCACCATCCGCGAGGGCACGCGCGGCGTGGAGGTGCGGCTGCGCGCCGTGGCCCCCGAGCGCGCGGCGCTGGACCGGCTCGGCGATCTCTCGCTCGCCACGCCCGCGGGGCCCGTGCCGCTCAGCCAGGTGGCGCGGCTCGTGCCGGTGATGGAGGAGCCGATCCTGTGGCGCCGCAACCGCGAGCCCTTCATCACCCTGCGGTCCGACATCCAGGCGGGGCTGCAGGCGCCGGATGTGACGGCGGCCGCCATGCCCGTGCTCGCCCCCTTCATCGCGGCACTCCCGCCCGGCTACCGGCTGGAGGTGGGCGGCGCCACCGAGCAGGCCGGCAAGGCCAATGCGAGCCTCTTCGCGCTCTTCCCCGTCATGGTCGCGGTGATGATGGCGCTGCTCATGCTGCAATTGCGCCATCTGGGCCGCATGGCGCTGGTGATGGCGACCGCGCCCTTGGGCATTCCTGGTGCCGCCGCCGCGCTGCTGTTGATGGGCGCGCCCTTCGGCTTCGTGGCGCTGCTCGGCGTCATCGCGCTCGCGGGCATGGTCATGCGCAACACCCTGATCCTGGTGGACCAGGTGCAGCAGGATCTGGAGGCCGGGATCGAACTGCGCGAGGCGATCATCGGCAGCACGGTGCGCCGCGCGCGGCCGGTGATCCTGACGGCGCTGGCCGCCATCCTCGCCTTCATCCCGCTCACGCAATCGGTCTTCTGGGGGCCCATGGCGATCGCGATGATCGGCGGCCTGAGCGTGGCCACGCTGGCCACGCTGCTGCTCGTGCCGGCCCTGCACGCGCTGGCCCTGCCCTGGCGGCCCGCCGCGCAACCCGCGCCGCTGCGGCCCGAGCCGGTGCCGGCCGAATGAGCGGCGTGGGCCTGCTTGCGCCGGATGGCTGGTGGCCCATACTGCCGCAAGCCGCCGACAAGACGCGGCCCGCCCGTCATCCGGTCCGCCGCCCTGCCCCGGAGTTGAACATGATCCCATCAATCGGCATTCGTCCGCTGGATGCCAGCTTCGGCGCCGAACTCACCGGCCTCCGCATCACGGGCGACGTGGCCCAGGCGGATTTCGACGCCTTCCTCGAAGCCTTCCATCGCCATCATGTGCTGCTGATCCGCGACGTGCCGAATGACCCGGCCGCACAGGTCGCCTTCAGCCGCCGCATGGGGCCGCTCGAGCATCACGCCGCCGCCAGCGCCGTGCATCCCGCGTATCCGGAGGTCTTCTGCGTCGGCAATTATACGGCGGACGGCATCACGGCCAATTTCGCCCGCGGCGTGGAGCAATGGCACGCCGATAGCAGCTTCCGCGAGGTGCCCAGCGCCGCCTCGCTCTTCTACGGCGCGATCTGCCCGCCGGAAGGCGGCGAGACCTGCTTCCTCGACGCCGTCGCCGCCTATGAAACCCTGCCCGATGCCATGAAGGCGCGGATCGAGGGGCTGCGCGGCGTGCATTGCCTCTACACCCTCAGCGAGTGGAATCGCCGCCACACCCCGGGCCGCGCGCCGATGGATGAAGCGAGGCGCCGCGCCTTCCCGCCCGTGGCGCATCCGCTGGTCCGCACCCATCCGGTCAGCGGCGTGAAGTCGCTGTTCCTGTGCCCGGCGGTGATCAGCCAGATCGAGGGCATGAGCGTCGCGGACAGCCAGGCGCTGATCGAGGAGCTCATGGACCATGCGGGACAGGAGCGCTTCGTCTATCGCCACGCCTGGCGCGAAGGCGACCTCGTGGTCTGGGACAACCGCTGCACGCTGCACACGGCCAGCCTGTTCGACCATGAGAAATACCTGCGGCTGATGTTCCGCACGACGGTGGCGGGGGCCGCCTAGCGCGCCACCAGCTCATAAAGGCCGGCCACGACCTGGATGAAGATGAAGGCCGCGACGGCGATCTCCAGCATCAGCGAGCGCTGGCCCTGGATCAGCGAGAGCAGCGTCTGCATGATCTCGCCCACCATCACGAGCTTGCGTTCCAGCGCCTCGCAGCGCTCGTGCAGTTCGAATTCGTCGCTGAGGCGCTGGTAGAGGCGGTCCAGCTCCGGGTGCTCCCACAGCAGGTCGGGCTTATCGGCGGCCTGGATGCGGGCCGTGGCGCGGCCTCGCGCGGCGAGTGCCGCGCCGATCGCGCGCATCAGCCCGCGCGAGAGGAAGCCGAGCCGTCCCCGCTCGCGCAGGCGCGTCACCACCGGCTCCATCCCGTCCAGCGTGCGGGCCAGCCCCATCTCCTGCTGCGTGAGCGCGGCGCTCTTGGCCAGGGCATCGGCGAGGATACCGAGGCGCGGGGTGGAGAGGTCCATCAGCCGGATCTCGCCCGTCTCGCTCACCTCGTCCCGTTCGGCCCCGCCCGAGACCAGGGCATGCTCCACCAGCGGCACCGGCAGAGGACCCGTGATGCGGCGGGAAAGCTGGGCGACCAGGGCCTCCTGCTCAGCCGCGCTGGCGCCGAAGGTGACGAGCGCGCCCCAGCGAAAGGCGAAGGCCGGATGGGCACCGCCCTGCAGGATCACCGGGTCCGCCCCGCCGCCAACGCGCTGCGGCTGGGCGCGCGAGAGGCCGCGCAAGTCCAGCCGCTCGCCAAGGAGCAGCGCCGTGGCGCCAATGGGGCTCAGCGCTGCCGCCAGGGCAGGTTGTCGGCCTTCCAGCCGGCGACGTGGCCGCGATGCCCCTCATGATCCACCGGGCCCTCGAACCCGTCGGCCACGTTGTAGGCATGCGGGAAGCCGGCCTGCTGGGCCGCCTGGCCCGCCGCCAGGCTGCGCGCGCCCGAGCGGCAGATGTAGAAGACATGGCTTTCGGCGGTGACGCCGGCCTTGCGGAGGTGCTCCACGAAATGGCCGTTCACCTGCATGCCCGGGAAGACCTGCCAGGGGATCAGCACCACCTGCTTGCCGAGGCCCGAAAGGTCCGGCACGCCCACGAAATTCCACTCGGCATCCGTGCGCACATCCACCAGCACGGCGTTGGGGTCGCGCTCCAGCGCGGCCCAGGTGTCGGTGGGCGAGATGTCGGGCACTCCGGTCATGGTTTTCTCCTCATGGTTGCAAATCACAATGGGGAGTCCGGCGGGCGCCAGCAATGAGGGGGGTACGTTGGGACGGGCCGCCTGCTAGGAAATCCGCCTTGCTCCGTTTGGGAATCCGCCATGACGCCGCGCCGCCACCTGCTCCTCGCCACCGGAATCGCACCCCTCGCCGCCCCGGCCGTATCGCGCGCGCAAGCCGCGCCACGGCTGCGCCTCACGCTCGACTGGGCCTTCCAGGCGCCCAACGCCTTCGCGCTCGTGGCGCGGGAGCGCGGCTATTTCCGCGAGGCGGGGGTCGAGGTGCAGATCGACCGCGGCCAGGGCTCGGGCGGCGTGCCGCCGGCCCTCGTCGCCGGCAGCCATGACATGGGCTATGCCGACATCAACCCGGCGATCCGCTTCCTGGCGCAGAACCCCGATAGCGGGCTGATCTGCGTGGCCGTGCTGCATGACCGCGCGCCGCTCTGCGTCATCACCCGCGCCGATGGCCCGATCCGCACACCGAAGGACCTGGAGGGCCGGCGCCTGGCCGCCCCGGATTTCGACGCGGGCCGGCAGCTTTTCCCCGCCTTCGCCCAGGCGGCCGGGGTGGATGCTTCCCGCGTCACCTTCCTCTCGGTCGCACCCGCCCTGCGCGAGCCCATGCTGGTCCGACGCGAGGCGGATGGGGTGACGGGCTTCGTCACCACCTCCGCCCTCGCGCTGAAGGGCATCGGCCTGCCCATCCCGCAGCAGAGGATCATGATGTATTACGATCACGGCTTGAACCTCTATGGCGGCGCGCTGCTCACCACGCGCGCCTATGCCGAGCGCAACCCGGCCGTGGTTCGCGGCGCGGTCGCCGCCCTGATCCGCGGCTTCCGCGACACGCTGAGCAATCCCGGGGCCATGATCCAGGCGCTGCGCCAGGTGGAGCCGCTGACCGATGCGGCGCTCGAGATGGAGCGCCACCAGCTCAACGTGGAGCGCGTCATCATGACGGAGAACGTCCGCGCCAACGGGCTCTCGGCGGTGGATATGGGCCGGATGCAGACCGGCATCACGGCGGTGGAGGCCGCCTTCAACCTGCCCCCGCGCATCCAGGCGGGCCAGTTCTACCTGCCCGACTTCCTGCCGCCCGCGGAACAACGCCGCATCTGAATGCTTCCCGGGCGGTGGCACGGCCCCACCGCCCGTTTCCGAGGCAGCCCGGGCGCCGCACACCCATCCCCACGCATGCGCACGGTGGGAAGCACCGCCCGGGGCTGCTAGCTCTGCCGGACGCCGAGACCCCAGGATACCCCGGAGCCCCGCATGACCCGACCGTTCGTCGAGATTGACCGCGTTGCCATGCGCTATGGCGGGGTGGAAGGCACGCTCGCCCTGCAGGAATGCAGCCTGAACGTGGAAAAGGGCGAGTTCATCTCGGTCGTCGGCCCCTCGGGCTGCGGCAAATCCACGCTGATGCGCCTCGTCTCCGGCCTTTGGCCCGCGACGGATGGCAATGTGGTGGTGGCGGGCGAGGAGGTGGACCGGCCCCTCTCGCTGGTCGGCATGGCCTTCCAGAACCCGACGCTGCTGCCCTGGCGCACCATTCTCGACAACGTGATGCTGCCGCTGGAAGTGGTGCCCGAGCACCGCAAGCGCCTGCGCGCCGAACGCGCGAAATACGAGCAGAAGGCGCTGGACCTGCTGAAGCTGGTCGGCCTCGAGGGCTTCGGCAGCAAGTATCCCTACCAGCTCTCGGGCGGGATGCAGCAGCGCACCAGCCTTTGCCGCGCCCTGATCCATGAGCCGCCCTTGCTCATGCTGGACGAGCCCTTCTCGGCACTCGACGTCTTCACGCGCGAGGATCTGTGGGACGTGCTGCAACAGGTCTGGATGGCGCGGCGGCCGACCGTGGTGCTGGTCACGCATGATTTACGCGAGGCCTGCTATCTGGCCGACCGCGTGCTGGTGATGAGCGCGCGGCCCGGCCGCATCATCGCCGAACGCACCGTGCCCTTCGCGCGGCCGCGCAACCAGGAGACGATGGTGGAGCCCGAATTCACAAAGCTGGTGGCCGAGTTGCGCGGCTTCATCGCGCTGGCCCGCAAGGGCGAGGAGGTCACCTGATGTCGAGCAAGGCGCAATCCCGCATCGAGGCGATGGCCGCCTCCGCCCGCCGCCGCCGCACGCTGCAGGCCTGGCTGCCCTGGCTGGTGATCGCGGGCACCTTCATCCTCTGGGAGCTGGCGACCGAGGTCTTCGCCATCTCCACCTTCATCCTGCCTGCGCCCACCGACGTCTTCGCCGCCGCGGTGAAATGGTGGAGGCCGCTGCTGGATGACAGCCTGCACACCCTGCTCTCGACGCTGGCGGGCTTCGGCCTCGCCGTGGTGGCGGGGCTGTTGCTGGGCGTCGCCATCGGCTCCTCCACCCTGGTCTATAAGGGGCTGTATCCGCTGCTGATCGCCTTCAACTCCATCCCCAAGGTGGCGGTGGTGCCGGTGCTGATCATCTGGTTCGGCATCGGCGTCTGGCCCGCCATCATCACGGCCTTCCTGATCAGCTTCTTCCCGATCGTCGTGAATGTGGCGACCGGCATCGCGACGGTGGAGCCGGAGCTGCGGGACGTGCTGCGGGCGCTGGGGGCCAAGCCCTCGGACATCATCCGCAAGGTGGGGCTGCCGCGCGCCATGCCGTATTTCTTCGCCTCGCTGAAGATCGCGATCACGGTGGCCTTCGTGGGCTCCATCATCGCCGAAAGCGTGGCGCCCAATGCCGGCATCGGGCGG
>JAIYCD010000290.1 GCA_027488195.1 Acetobacteraceae bacterium
AGCCCAGGCTTCAACCCCCTGTTCCTCTATGGCGGCGTCGGCCTGGGCAAGACCCATCTGATGCACGCCATCGCCTGGGCGATCCGCGAGCGCGGTGCGCAGGACAACCGCGCGCCGCTCTCGGTCGCCTATATGAGCGCCGAGAAATTCATGTACCGGTTCATCGCCGCGCTGCGCAGCCAGTCCACGATGGAGTTCAAGGAAAGCCTGCGCAGCGTGGATGTGCTGCTGATCGACGACCTGCAGTTCCTCATCGGCAAGGACAACACGCAGGAGGAGTTCTTCCACACCTTCAACGCGCTGATCGACGCCGGGAAGCAGATCATCATCTCCGCCGACAAGGCGCCGAACGATCTCTCGGGCATCGAGGATCGCCTGCGCACCCGACTCTCCGGCGGCATCGTGGCCGATTTGCACGCGACGACCTATGAGCTGCGCCTCTCCATCCTGCAGTCCAAGGCGACCATCTCCGGCGTCGAGGTGCCGCCCCGCGTGCAGGAGCTGCTGGCCCGCAAGATCGCCTCCAACGTGCGTGACCTCGAGGGCGCGCTGAACCGCGTCGTCGCCCACGCCAAGCTGTTTGGCCGGCCGGTCACGCTGGAGAGCGTGCCCGAGGTGCTCTCGGACATCCTGCGCGCGCATGACAAGCGCCTCTCGATCGATGACATCCAGCGCAAGGTGGCCGAGCACTACAATATCCGCCTGACCGAAATGGCCTCGGCCCGCCGCTCCCGCGCTGTGGCCCGGCCGCGCCAGGTGGCGATGTATCTGGCCAAGCAGCTCACCTCCCGCTCGCTGCCCGAGATCGGGCGGCGGTTCGGGAACCGGGACCACACGACCGTGCTGCACGCGGTGAACAAGATTACGGAGCTGATGGCCGAAGACCCCGCCTTTGCGGAGGATGTGACCCTGCTCAGGAAGATGCTGGAGATGTGAGGGGCTTTGCCCCTCAGTCCCCAGCAGGGAGCCAGCTCCCTGCACCCTTGCTTTGACCGTTCGAGCCAGGATGCTACAGGAATCCGCGTATTGCGCGGCGATTCGCGCCTTCGGACAGCAAGGGACCGGGAGAGATGAAGTTCAGCGTCGAGCGCGCCATCCTGCTCAAGGCCCTCGGGCACACGCAATCCGTGGTCGAGCGCCGGAACACCATCCCCATCCTGGCCAATATCCTGCTGGACGCGAAGGAAGGCAGCCTGCGCCTGACCGCGACCGACATGGAAATCGCCATCGTCGAGGAAGTGCCCGGCGTGCAGGTGGCCCGCCCCGGCCGCACCACCGCGCCGGCCGCGACCCTCTATGACATCGTCCGCAAGCTGCCCGATGGCGCGACCGTCGAGCTCGACCACAAGGGCGGCGACGCCCCCCTGACGCTGCGCGCCGGCCGCTTCAGCACCAGCCTGCCGGTGCTGCCCGTCGAGGACTTCCCCTCGATGACCGAGGGCGCGCTGCCGCACCAGTTCAAGCTGGAGGCGGCCAAGCTGCGCGGCATGATCGCCCGCACGCGCTTCGCGATCAGCACCGAGGAAACCCGCTACTACCTGAACGGCATCTACCTGCACGTCACCGAGGACGCCTCGGGCCGCAAGCTGCGCGCGGCGGCGACCGACGGCCACCGCCTCGCCCGCGTCGAGACCGACCTGCCGGACGGCGCCTCGGCCATGCCGGGCGTCATCATCCCGCGCAAGACGGTGAACGAGCTGAACAAGCTCGCCGAGGAAACGCGCGACGAGATCGAGTTCCGCCTCTCCGACACCAAGATCAGTTTCCGCGTCGGCACCGTGACCCTGACCAGCAAGCTGATCGACGGCACCTTCCCGGATTACGAGCGCGTGATCCCGCGCAACAACGACAAGATCATGGAAGTCGGCACCCAGGCTTTCGCCCAGGCCGTCGGCCGCGTGGCGGCGATTTCCTCCGAGCGGTCGCGCCCCGTGAAGCTCAGCATCTCCAGCGACAACCTGCTGCTGACCGCCTCCAGCGCCGAGCAGGGCGAAGCGCGCGAGGAACTGGATGAGGGGCTGGTCACCTATGCCTCCTCGCCCATCGAGATCGGCTTCCAGGCCCGCTACCTGAACGACATCACCGAACAGGTGGGCGAGACGTTGCGCTTCAAGTTCTCCGACGGCAGCGCGCCGACCGTGGTGCAGGACGCGGCGGATGACGACGCGCTCTACGTCCTCATGCCGATGCGGGTCTGACCCCATTCGAGCCGGAGCTCGGTGACCGGCTTGCCCCATTGGGTGGCCGTCAGCCGCTCCACCTCGACGAAGCCCGCCTCGGCATAGAGGCGGGCGGCGGCTGGCAACCCCTCCAGCGTCCAGAGATAGACCCGGCCGATCCCCCGCGCCCGCGCATGGTCCAGCGCCTCGCCGAGCAGGCGCCGGCCAAGGCCGCTGCCGCGCAGCGCCCCGTCCAGGATGAACCAGCGCAGATGGCCGAGACCATCGCCCTCATCCTCCAGCGCGATGGAGCCCAGCGCCCGGCCCTCCTGTTCCACCGCGCGGAAGAAATCGCCGGGCGTCGCGGGCCTGGTCAGGAATGCCCCCAACTCCCGCGCCACCTTGGCCTCGAAGACGGCGCCGAAGCCGTGGCTTTGTGCGTAGTGCCGCGCATGCAGCGCCGCGATGTCGCCCACCAGCCCGGGGAACCAGCCGGGGTGGATCTTCACCCGGCCAGCTCGGTGCGGAAGATGTCGAGCAGCTTCAGCGAGCCATCGCCCTGCACCAGGTGCCAGAAGGTCCAGCCATTGCAGGAAGGCGCCTCCTGCACGGCCGAGCCCACCGCATGGATGGAGCCGCGCGCCGTGCCGCAGGCGATGGTGCCATCGGCGAAGACCTGCGCGGCCCAGCGGCGGTGGCGGTCCGTCAGGGTGGCGCCGGGCGTGACCAGGCCGCGCTCCACCAGGCTGCCGAAGGCGATGCGCGGCTGCTCCTTGCGCGTCGGCGTCGGCATGGTCTCGGTCTCGCCGAGCGGCTGGATGGCGGCGATGCGGCGCTCGGCGGCGGCGGCGTAGCCTGGGTCGCGCTCGATGCCGATGAAGCGCCGGCCGAGGCGCTTGGCGACCGCGCCCGTGGTGCCTGAGCCGCTGAAGGGGTCGAGGATCACATCGCCCTTCTGCGTGCAGG
This sequence comes from Acetobacteraceae bacterium, assembly GCA_027488195.1. Classification (GTDB taxonomy): domain Bacteria; phylum Pseudomonadota; class Alphaproteobacteria; order Acetobacterales; family Acetobacteraceae; genus Roseococcus. The sequence continues at coordinate 3,126 of JAIYCD010000290.1, forward strand.
AGAGGATGACGCGATGCAGCAGCGCCTCCGGCTTCTGCGTCGGGTGCAGCTTCTGGCCGGCCTCGTCGCGCAGGCGTTCATGGCCGGTGCAGAGCGGGATGTACCAGTCGCTGCGCATCTGCAAATCGTCGTTCAGCGCCTTCATCGCGGCATAGTTGAAGCGGTACTTCGCATCCTCGCTCTGGGCGGCCCAGATCAGCGTCTCATGCGCATTGGTGAAGCGCCGGCCGCGGAAATTCGGCATCGGGTTCGCCTTGCGCCAGATGACGTCGTTCAGGATCCAGAAGCCGAGATCCTGCAGCGCCGTGCCGAGGCGGAAGATGTTGTGGTAGCTGCCGATGACCCAGAGCGCGCCATCCTTGCGGAGCACGCGGCGGCATTCGGTGAGCCATTCGCGGGTGAAGGCGTCATAGGCCGCGAAATCGGTGAAGTGATCCCAATCATCATCCACCGCATCCACCAGGCTGTGGTCCGGGCGGTGCAGCGTGCCGCGCAGTTGCAGGTTGTAGGGCGGGTCCGCGAAGACCGCGTGCACCGATGCGGGCGGCAGGGCGCGCAGCGTCTCGATGCAGTCGCCCAGCAGGATCCTGTCGAGCGGGATATCGAGGCCAGCGCCCAAGGTGGGAAATTCCTTCGCGAATCGGAGGCTTGACCATGCGTTACGCGGAGTCGCGCCGTCAACAGCCCACGCTTGGAAGGAGGCGCCGTGCCCAGGCCTCCTCCACCGGGGCGAAGCCGCGGCGGTGATGCGGCGTGGGGCCGTGCTCCAGCAGCGCCTGGCGGTGCAGCGCCGTGCCGTAGCCCTGGTGGCGCGCGAAGCCATAGGCCGGCCAGCGCCGGTCGAGCCGCGCCATGCCGGCATCGCGCAGCGTCTTCGCCAGGATCGAGGCGGCAGCGATGGAAAGGCTCAGCCCATCGCCGCCGACCACGCATTGCACGGGGCAAGGCAGCTCGGGCGGGCGGTTGCCGTCCACGAGCGCCAATTCGGGCGTGACCGGCAGTTGCAGCAGCGCACGGCGCATCGCGAGCAGCGAGGCGGCGAGGATGTTGATGCGCCCGATCTCGGCGGCCGAGGCGCCACCCAGCGCCAGCGCCACGATGCCTTGGCGCTGGGCGTCGCGCAGTGCCAGGGCGGCGTTGAGGCGCGCGGCGGCGGAGAGGCGCTTGCTGTCATCCAGCAGCAGCGCGAGCGGCGCGGGGCAGGGGCGCAGGAAGATGACGGCGGCGGCGATGACGGGGCCGGCCAGGGGGCCGCGCCCGGCCTCGTCCAGCCCGGCGACCAGCCCGCCCGCCGCCCGTTCCAGCTGGAAGTTAGGCATGGAGGCGCGTCCCGATCACGAGTTGTGACGCCACCGAAATCCTCTTGCCTAACAACATGACGGAAACTACATGAATGTAAGTTAACAAATAATCCATTTTGGAGACATCCATGATCCTCACTTCCCGCCGCGGCCTGTTGGCCGCCAGCGCCACCGGCGTGCTTGCCGGCAAATCCGCCCTGGCTCAACCGGCGCTGCCCGCCAATTGGCCCGACCGGTCGATCCGCATCATCGTCCCCTATGCGGCGGGCGGGATCACGGATGTGATCAGCCGCGGCATGGCGGTGGGTTTGCAGGGCGCGCTCGGCCAGCCGGTGGTGGTCGAGAACCGGCCGGGCGCCAATGGCACCGTCGGCACGCTGGTCGCGGCCCGCGCGGCGCCGGATGGCACCACCCTGACCATGGGCATCACCGATACCTTCGCCATCAACCGCTCGACCTTCCGTTCGGTCCCCTACAGCGACGAGAATGACTTCGCGCCGATCTCCATGGTCACGCGCGTGCCCTTCGCGCTGATGGTGGGCGCGCATCGCCGCGAGATCACGGATTACGCGAGCTTCGTGCGCGAGGCGCGGCGCGAGGCAGGACGGCTCAGCCATGCCTCCTGGGGTGTGGGCTCATCCTCGCATCTCGCCTTCGAGTTCGTGGCGCGGGCCGAGCGTTTCGAGAAGCTGCACGTCCCCTTCGCCGCGCAGGCGCCGGGCATGCAGGCCGTCGCGGCCGGTCAGGTGGATTCCATGATGCTGCCGGTCGGCGGCGCCAACAGCCTCGCGATGGACAACCGCGCCCGCATCCTGGCGCTGGCCCACCCCTCGCGCATCGAGCTGACGCCCAATGTGCCGACGCTGACCGAACTCGGCGTGCCGCTGGCGACCGGCCTCTGGCTCGCGCTCTACGCCCCGCGCGCCACGCCGGCGCCGATCATCGCCCGCCTCAACGCCGCGGTGCGCGAGGGCATGCGCAATGAGCAGACGCTCGCCGTCTTTCGCCAACAGGCGGGCGCGCCCGAGCCCTCGACCCCCGAGGAGCTGGCGGCCTTCGCCGCGCGCGAGCGCGTGCAATGGGCGCAGCTGGTGAACGAGAAGAACATTCGCGTCGAGTGATCTTCACGATACATCCATAGGTTGCTGGAGTGTTAACGGCCCGGGGGCGCATGCTCCCGGGCATGATCAGCAACCGCTTCATCGCTGCCGCCGCCGGCCGGGCCCCTTCGGAAACCGCACGGTCCTTCACGAAGCCTTCATCCTTGCGGTGGCAGGTGGTGCGCATGATCACCACCAATTCCCTCGCGGCCTTCGCCAAGGAGGTCGCCCCGCAAAACCGCCTGGCCGAGCGCCCGGTCACCGAAGCCAGCGCGGTGCGCCGCCAGATGCCGGGGGAGGGCGCCGCCCTCGCCGCTGAGCAGGTGGCCCAGCGTCGACTGGAGGCGGTCCCACCTGCCCCCAGCAAGCCTCTCCCGCGCGGATCACTGCTCGACCTGCGGGTCTGACGAGCGATATCTGCTCATTTGATGAGCATAGCGGCGCTTGTAGCGCCTTGATGCAATGGGTGGCCTAATTTATAGGCTTTCGCCTTGCCGGGTTTCGTGAAATTTTGCCCTTATGCTGCGTTGCAGTAACGCAACTCACATTCGGGGGCATCCGATTATGCGCATTCTCATCCTTGCAGCGGCGGCCCTGGCGGGCGTCTCCCTTACCCAGCCCGCCCAGGCCCAGATCGCCCTCGGCGAGACCGGCGTCACGCTGACCACCACCGCCACCTATGCCAGCGATTACCTGTTTCGCGGCATCAGCCAGACCCGCTCGCGGATGGCCTATCAGGGCGCGACCGAGGCGGTGCACACGAGTGGCGTCTATGTCGGCGGCTTCATCTCCAACGTGAATTTTCAGGGTTGGGACGCGCGGCAGGAAGTGGACGTCTATGGCGGCTATCGCGTCACGCTGGCCGGCTTCAACCTGGATTTCGGCGGCATCGGCTATCTCTATCCCGGCTACACCGCGCCGCAGGGCGGCGCCTCGCCCGTGCTCGACTTCGCGGAAATCTATGCGAAGGCGACGCGTGAGATCGGGCCGGTCAACCTGCTGGCCGCGTTCAACTACTCGCCCAATTTCTTTGGCCGCTCGGGCGATGGCTTCTATGTCGAGGGCGGCGCCGACTGGAAGACCGGCGTGTGGGATCTGACGCTGGGTGGGCGCGTCGGCTACCAGTGGATCCAGCGCAACCAGGTCTTCGGCACGCCGGATTATGCCTGGTGGTCCATCACGGTCAGCCGCGAATTTCCGGTCGCCAATATCGGCACCATCGTCGCCACCGTCGGCTATTATGACACCTCGATCAGCAAGCAGGACTGCATCTTCGGCACCAGCCAGAACATCTGCGATGCGCGGGCCTATGGCTCGATCGCCTTCCGGTTCTGAGCGGCGGCTTCATCGCGCGTGATCCAGGCGGCCCTCGATGGAGGGCCGCCTTTTTCATGCCCGCCTTTCGGCCCATGGCATTGACGCATCCCATCCTCAGGCCGACGCTTCGCTCCTCCTGCGGATGAATGTGCATGCCCGTTCGCCTTGGCCTCACGGCCCTTCTCCTCGCCGGACTGGCGGCCCCCACCATGGCGCAGACGCGCCCCCCCGCCGTGACGCCGACGCGCGATGTCAGCATCGCCTATCGCGTCGCGGGGCCGACGCCGGCGGAGATGCGCATCTCCTGGCTTGCGGCGCGCAACCTGATGCGCATGGACCTGGGCGGCGGGCAGGGCTGGATGCTGGTGGATACGCGCGCGGGCAGCGGTGTGATGATCATGGAAGGCCAACGCATGATCATGGATCTGCCGGCCAACCAGATGCCGCCCACCGGCATGGTCGAGAGCCAGACCGCCCGCTACACGCGCGAGGGCAACGCCCGCGTCGCCAACACCGATTGCACGAACTGGCGTGTCGAGGATCGCGGCGAGAGCGCGCGCATCTGCCTGACCACCGATGGCGTCATGCTGCGGGTCGAGGCCCTGAGCGGCGAGCGCGGGGTGATGGAAGCGACATCGGTGAGCTTCGCCGCGCAGGACCCGGCGCGCTTCACGCGCCCCGCCGGCTACCAGAGCTTCCAGATGCCCGCCGGCCTGCCGCCTGGGCTGCTGGAGGGCGCGTCGCAGGGCGGTTCGCGCGGCATGCCGCGTGGCACCGCCATTCCCCCGCCCGGCCTCTATCCGCCCGGCTCTACCTCTCCTGGCCGGTGATTTTCGCGGCGCCGGCATTGCTCCGGCGCACATCCTGGCTCAGCCTTCTGGACGAAATCCGCGAAGGAGCAGGCCGCCGATGCTGAACATGCCCCTGGGCCGCCGCGCCCTGCTCACGCTGCTCGCCGCGCCGGGCATCGCAAGGGCGCAGTCCTGGCCGGCGCGCCCCGTGCGCCTCATCGCGCCCTTCCCGCCGGGCGGCGGCGTGGACCTCACGGCGCGCCTGCTGGCCGAGCCGCTGGGCCGTGCCATCGGGCAGACGGTGGTGGTGGAAAATCGCGGCGGGGCGGGCGGCGTGATCGGCGTGGAAGCCATGTCCCGCGCGGCGCCCGATGGCTACACCCTCTCGCTGACGGGCGCCGGCACCATCACCGCCGGGCCGCATCTGCGGCGGCTGCCCTATGATGCGCTGGGGCTTGGGCATGTCACGCGGCTGGTGCGGATGCCCTTCATCCTGGCCGTGCGGACCGACCTGCCGGCCGCCAACCTCACGGAATTCCTGGCGCTGGCCCGGCGCGGCGGGCTGCGCTACGCGAGCGGCGGGCCCGGCACCAGCCAGCATCTGGCGGGTGAGCTGTTCAACCAACTCGCCGGCGTCTCCATCGAGCATGTGCCCTATCGCGGCACCGGCCCCGCGCTGAACGACCTCGCGGCCCGCGTGGTGGATGCCTATTACGGCGACCCCGCGACGCTCGGGCTCATCCAGGGTGGGCAGGCGCGGGCCATCGCCGTCACCTCCGCCGAGCGCTGGCCGCTTCTGCCCAATACGCCGGCCGCCATCGAGGCGGTGCCGGGCTATGTGGCCGAGAACTGGTACGGGCTCGCGGCGCCGGCCGGCACGCCGGATGCGCTGCTGGATGCGATCAACGCCCAGGTGCTGCGCGTGATGGCCGAGCCCGACACGAAGCGCCGCTTCGATGATGCGGGGCTGCACCCCGCCACCCTCTCGCGCGCCGAATACCTGGCCTTCCTGCGCGCCGACAGCGAGGTCTGGGCGCGGGTGGTGCGGACCGGGAATATCAGGATCGGGGATTGATCGTGCAGCCAAGCCATCGTCTCGCCGTGGATATCGGCGGCACCTTCACGGATCTGGTTCTCGAAACCCCTGAGCGCACCCATTCCCACAAGCTGCTGACCAGCGCCGATGCGCCGGAGCGCGCGGTGCTGGAAGGCGCCGGGCTGCTGCTGGCGGCAGCGGGCGTGGCGCCGGCTTCGCTCTCGCTCGTGCTGCATGGCACGACACTGGCCACCAATGCGCTGATCGAGCGCAAAGGCGCGCGCACCGCGCTGCTGACGACACAGGGTTTCCGCGATAGCGTCGAGATCGCCTATGAGCATCGCTTCGCGCAATACGACCTGACGATGGAGCGGCCCGCGCCGCTGGCTCCCCGCGCGCTGCGCTACACCGTGCCCGAGCGCATCGCGGCCGATGGCGGCGTTCTGCTGCCGCTGGATGAAGCGGCGCTGCACGGCGTGGCCGGGCAGGCGCGCGCGGATGGCGTGACGGCACTCGCCATCTGCTTCCTGCACAGCTTCACCAATGACGCGCATGAGCGGCGCGCAGCGGATATCCTGGCGGGGCTGCTGCCCGGCGTCTCCCTCTCGCTCTCCTGCGAGGTCTGCCCCGAGGTGCGGGAGTATGATCGCGCCAGCACCACCCTCGCCAATGCCTATGTGCGGCCACTGATGGATGGCTACCTGGCCCGGCTGGAGGATGGCTTGCGCGCGCTGGGCATCGCCGCCCCCGTGCTGATGATGATGTCCTCCGGCGGCCTTTGCACCGTGGGCGCCGCGCGGCGCTTTCCCGTGCGCCTGGTCGAGAGCGGGCCGGCGGGTGGCGCCATCCTGGCCCGCCACGTGGCTGCGCAGAACGGGCTCGCGCGCGTGCTCGCCTTCGACATGGGCGGCACGACCGCCAAGCTCACGCTGATTGACCATGGCCGCTTCCACATGGCGCGCAGCTTCGAGGTGGCGCGCGCCTATCGCTTCGTGCAGGGCAGCGGGCTGCCGATCCGCATCCCGGTGATCGAGCTGGTCGAGATCGGTGCGGGCGGTGGTTCCATCGCCCGGCGGGACGGGCTGGGCCGCATCCAGATCGGCCCGGATTCCGCGGGCAGCGCGCCAGGGCCGGCCTGCTATGGGCTGGGCGGCACAGCGCCCACCGTGACCGATGCCGACCTGCTGCTGGGACGGCTGGACCCCGCCATGTTCGCAGGCGGCACCATCCCGCTGGATGAGGGCGCGGCGCGCAACGCCTTCGCGCCCCTCGGCCCCGATGCGCCGGTCGGCGTGGCGGAGATCGTGGACGAGACCATGGCCAGCGCGGCGCGCGTGCATGCGGTCGAGAATGGCGAGGACACGGCCGGACGGACCATGATCGCCTTTGGCGGCGCCGCACCCCTGCATGCCGCGCGGCTGGCGCAGAAACTCGGCATCACGCGCGTGCTGATCCCGCGTGGCGCAGGCGTCGGCTCCGCGCATGGTTTCCTGCAAGCGCCGATCGGTTTCGAGGTGGTGCGCACGCGCTACACGCGGCTCGACGCGATGGACGCCACGGCGCTGGAATCCATGTTCGCCGAGATGCGGCTGGAGGCCGAAGCGGTCGTGCTGCAAGCGGCACCCCGCGAAGGCCTGGTGGAAGCGCGCACCGCTTTCATGCGCTACCGCGGCCAAGGCCATGAGATTGCCGTGCCCATCACATCAGGCATCACTGCCGAAGCCTTGCAGGCGGCCTTCACCGCTGCCTATCGCGGCATCTTCGGCCGCGCCATTCCGGGCCTCCAGCCGGAGGTGATGACCTGGGCTCTGGCGCTTTCACGCCCCGTCGCACCGCCGGCGCGCCTCGCTGAAGTCGCCGCGCAGGTCGCCCCCCCCGCCACGCCACAACGCGCGCTGGTGGATCCGGCCACGGGCCTCTCCGGCGTCGCCGCCATCCATGTGCGGGATGCGCTGCCGCCGGGTTCCACCCTGCCAGGCCCCGCCCTCATCATCGAGGATGAGACCACCACCGTGGTCCCCGCCGGATGGTCCGCCTCCGTCAACGCGGCCGAGCAGATCGTGCTGGAGTTTGCGCCATGAACGACATCCGCCTCCAGGTGATGTGGAACCGGCTGCTTTCCGTCGTCGAGGAGCAGGCCCGCACCCTGGTTCGCACCGCCTTCTCCACCAGCGCGCGCGAGGCGGGCGACATCTCGGCCGGCGTCTTCGATGTGGAGGGCCGCATGCTGGCCCAGGCCGTGACCGGCACGCCGGGCCATGTGAATTCCATGGCGCGCAGCGTGAAGCATTTCCTCGCCGCCATTCCCGCCGCCAACATGCGCGAAGGCGACCACTACATCACCAATGATCCCTGGCAGGGCACCGGGCATCTCTATGACGTGGTCGTGACCTCGCCCGCCTTCCACAAGGGCAAGCTGGTCGGGTTGTTTTCCTGCACGGTGCATGTGGTGGATATCGGCGGCATCGGTCTCTCCCCCGATGGGCGACAGGTGTTCCATGAGGGGCTGCGCATCCCGATCATGCCGCTGGCGCGCGAGGGCGTGGTGGACCCGTGGCTGGTCAACCTCATCCGCGTGAATGTGCGCGAACCGGTGCAGGTGGAGGGCGATCTTTACGCGCTCATGGCCTGCAACGAGACGGGCGAGCGCCGGCTCGCTGCCATGCTGGCCGAGAACGGACTCGACGATCTGGAAATGCTGGGCGCGCATATCATCGCGCGCTCGGAGGCCGCGATGCTGGCGGAGATCGCGAAGCTCCCCAAGGGAAGCTGGAAAAGCCACATGCGGATCGACGGCATGGAGGCGCCGATCGACCTGCACGCGACCCTCACCATCGCCGCGGATCACATCGCGGTGGATTACACCGGCACCTCGGCGCAGAGCGGCTTCGGCATCAATTGCCCGCTTTGCTACACCGATGCCTACACCGCCTTCGGCATACGCTGCATCATCGGCCCCGAGATTCCGAACAATGCCGGCACGCTCGACCTGATCCGCGTGACGGCGCCGGAGGGCAGCATCCTCAACGCGCTCTCGCCGGCGGCGGTGAATGCGCGCAGCACCATGGGGCACATGCTGCCCGATGTGGTCTTCGGCGCGCTGGACCAGGCGTTGCCGGGGCGCGTGCCGGCCGAGGGCACGTCGAACCTCTGGAACCTCAAGCTGGGCGCGGGGCAGGGGCTGACGGGCGCGACGCCGCGGCCCTTCATGGTGACCATGTTCCATTCGGGCGGCGCCGGCGCGCGCCCCGCGCAGGATGGCTTGTCGGCCACGCCCTATCCTTCGGGCGTCAAGAATGTGCCGGTGGAAGTCACGGAAACCGTGGCCCCCATCGTCGTCTGGCGGAAGGATTTGCGCGATGATTCCGGCGGCGCGGGGAAGTATCGCGGGGGCGATGGGCAGATCATGGAAGTGGCCCATCGCCATGGCGAGGCCTTCGGCATCTTCGCGACCTTCGAGCGCGTGCATCACCCGGCACGCGGCCGGCATGGCGGGGCGGATGGCGCGCGGGGCGTGGTGCGCCTCGGCTCGGGCGTCACGCTCAAGGGCAAGGGCTTCCAGGTGATCCCGGCGGGTGATCGCCTCATCGTGGAAATGCCGGGTGGCGGCGGCATGCACCCGCCCGAAAAGGAGTGACCGAGCGATGCGCTTCACCGCCATCCCGTTCTTGCCGGAAACCGGCCCCGACAAGACGCACGGCCGGCAGGAGGCGATCCGCGACGGCCATGGGCGCTTCGGCGCCGCGTTGCGGGGCTGAGCCTTCGCGCGCGACCGCTTGGGCGTGAAGCGCCTCTCCGCCTGTCGCCGCGCGGCGGCCGTTGCACTCCTGGTCGCGGCCCTGCCGGCCTTGGCGCAGGCGGAACCGGCGCATGATCCGCAGGGCCTGGGCGCATTGGCGCGCAAGGCGCAGAACCCGCTGGCCAACATGTACAGCCTGCCCTTCCAGAACAACACGAACCTGGAGACAGGGCCGCGCCGGGGCACGCAGAACATCCTCAACATCCAGCCCATCCTGCCCTTCGAGCTCAATGCGGACTGGAACCTGATCACGCGCAGCGTGCTGCCCGTCACCTCGCAGCCGGGGGCGTTCGGGCTCGGCGCGCTGCAGACCTCGTTCTTCCTCTCCCCCGCGGAGCGGACAGAGGGCATCGGCTGGGGGGCGGGCATGTTGGTGCAGGCGCCGACAACGAGCGACAAGGCGCTGGGCAGCAATATCTGGGGCGCCGGGCCTTCGGGCATCATGCTGGCGATGGGCGGGCCCTGGGTGGTGGGCACGCTCATCAACAATGTCTGGTCCGTGGGCGGCGGGCCGCACAATGCCTATAACAGCTTCACCTTCCAGCCGCTGATCAACTACAATTTCCGGGGCTCGCCAGGCACCTATCTCTCCACGCAGCCCCTCATCACGGCGGATTGGCTGGCGCCGGCCGGGCAGCGCTGGACCGTGCCGGTGGGGCTCGCGGTGGGGCAGGTGTTCCGCGTCTCGGGCCAGGCGATGAACGCCAATCTCGGCACCTATTACAACGCCATCCGCCCGGATGACGCCGCGCGATGGCAGGTCCGGTTCCAGCTCTCCTTCCTGTTTCCGCGTTGAGGCCGGCTTGACCCGTCCGTTCGTCCGTCCATTCTGTGCCGGCGCTGCGCAAGCTCAAGGCCGGAAAGCCGGAATCGCAGCATCCTTCACTGCCGCATCGCGTCCTGCGGCCAACCCGGACTGAGGCAGTCGATCATGCGCCCTCCCGCCTTCCGCATCGCGACCACCATCGCGACCACCATGGCCTGCCTCGGCACCTTCAGCCTGGCGGCTCTGGCGCAGACGCCCGGCGCCGAGGATCCGAACAGTCCGGCCGCCCTGGCGCGGGCGGTGCAGAACCCCGTCGCCAACATGTCGAGCCTGCCCTTCCAGAACAACACGAATCTGGATGCCGGCCCGCGCAAGCACACGCAGAATATCCTCAACATCCAGCCGGTGGTGCCCTTCTCCCTCAATGCCGACTGGAACCTGATCACGCGCACGATCCTGCCGGTGATCTCGCAACCCGGCATGATGCCGGGGCAGGGCACCACCTTTGGGCTGGGGGCCACGCAGGTCTCGGCCTTCCTCTCGCCGGCGCGGCCGACGGATGGAGTCATCTGGGGTGCCGGGCCGGTGGTGCAGGCGCCCACGACGACGGATCAGGCGCTGGGCAGCAACATCTGGGGGGCGGGGCCTTCCGCCGTGGCGCTTACCATGCGCGGGCCCTGGGTCATCGGCGCGCTGGCGAACAACATCTGGTCCTTCGGCGGCAACCGCTACAATTCCTACAACGTGTTCACCACGCAGCCCTTCATCAACTACAACTTCCCGCATTCACCAGGCACCTATCTCTCGAGCTCTCCCATCATCACGGCGAACTGGATGGCGCGGAGCGGACAGCAATGGACGGTGCCGGTGGGCCTGGCGCTGGGCCAGGTGTTCCGAGTCTCTGGGCAGGCGGTCAATGCGCAGATCGGCGCCTACTACAACGTCATCCGGCCGGATGATGTCGCGACGTGGCAGATCAGGGCGCAAATCTCCTTCCTGTTTCCGCGCTGAAGCTTCCCCGATCGCTTAGCAAAAAAGCCATTCGTTTCGTCCGGCGCGCCGGCTGCGTCTTTTGCATGCTGCGTGCGGATGAAGCGGCAACCAAAGCCGTCCAGGGGGGGGCGCGCCGCGCCCCTCTGCCCATGAGGAAGGACACACCGTGACGATGTCGCGCCGTTCCGTCCTGGCCGGGTTGGGCCTGATGGCCGGAGGGGGCCTCGCGCCGAGCGGCGCGCTGGCCGAGGGCCTGCGCCTCTTCGAGGGTATTGAAGATTTCTGGCTGGCAAGCGAGGCCTATGTCTATGGCTATCCCCTCGTCACCATGGAGATGACGCGCCGCATCGTGACCACCGTGCCCGCCGTGCAAGGCACGCGTGGCCCGATGGGTCACATCATCAAGCTGCGGGAGTATCCGAACTCCAGCTTCCGCGACGTGACGGCGCCCAATGCCGACACGCTCTACACCACCTCCTTCTTCGATGTGGGGCGTGAGCCGATGGTGCTCTCCCTGCCGGATATGAAGGGCCGCTGCGCCCTCTTTCCGCTGCTGGACGGCTGGACCACCGTCTTCCAGGTGCCGGGCAAGCGTCCACGGGCACCGGGCCGCAGGTCTATGCCATCACCGGACCGGGCTGGAGCGGCACGCCCTGCAGGACCAGGTCTCGCTGGTGCCGCTCAGCGCCTATGGCCGGCCCTATGCGCCGCCGCCGGGCCGCGTGGCCCCCGCGATCGACATGCGCACCGCGGTGCGCAAGCAGGTGAACCGCATGAGCGCGGTGGAATACTTCACCCTGCTGGCGCAGCTGATGAAGGCCAATCCGCCCGCGCCGGCCGATGCGCCCCACATCGCGCGCTTCGCCCGCATCGGGCTCGTGCCCGGCCAGGATTTTGACGCGAGCAAGCTGCGCGCCGATTTCGCGAGCCGCATCCCCGCCGTCTCCTTCGACCGGATCATGATCCAGTTCCGGATCAAACCGGCCGTGAAGGACATCAACGGCTGGGGCTTCACCGCCCGCACCGGGATCTACGGCACCGACTATCTGATGCGCTTCGCGCCCGGCCAGTTGCCGCCGGTGCAAGGCTTCTGGTCGCTCACCATGTGTGCCGCCGACTATTTCTTCGTGGCGAACCCGATCAACCGCTACCCGATCAGCGCTCGGCAGGATTTGAAGCGCAACGCCGATGGCTCGGTGGTTCTCCACATCCAGCACGCCTCGCCCGGTGCCGACCGCGAATCGAACTGGCTGCCGGCGCCAGCCGGCAAGTTCGTGCTGATGATGCGCCTCTATTGGCCGAACGAGGCCGACCCCTCGATCCTGGCTGGCAGCTGGACGATCCCGCCCGTCACGAAGCTCTGATCTTCAGCCCCGCGCGACCTGGCTGCCGGCCACGGCGGCCAGGTTCGCGATGCCGCGCGCCGTCACACTCGGCGTCAGCACATGGATGGGCTTGTTCATGCCCAGCAGCATGGGCCCCACCTGCAAGCCATCCGCCACCGCCTTCATCAGGTTGAAGGCGATATTGGCGGCATCGAGATTGGGAAACACCAGCAGGTTGGCGGTGCCTTCCAGCGGCGAGTCGGGCACCGCGCGGGCGCGGATCAGCGGCACCAGCGCGGCGTCCGCGTGCATCTCGCCATCCACTTCGAGCTCGGGCGCCTGGGCGTGGATCAGCTTGAGCGCCGCGCGCATCTTGCGCGCCGAGGGCGCGCCCGAGGCGCCGAAGGAGGAATGGCTCAGCAGCGCCACCTTGGGCGCCAGGCCGAAGCTGCGCACCTGCTCGGCGGCCAGCAGCGTCATCTCCGCGATCTGCTCCGCGGTCGGCTCCACCAGCAGATGCGTGTCCACGAAGAACAGCGTGCCATTCTGCGTGATGACGGCGGTGCAGGCATAGGCGCGGCTGACCTCGGTGCGCGCGCCGATGATGGAGAGCGCGTGGTCCCACTCGCTCATCCAGTCGCCATGGCCGCCGACGATGGCGGCATCGGCGTGGCCGGCCTCCAGCAGCAGGCCCGCCGCCACCGTGGGGCGGGAGGCCACGCGCCGCTTTGCCGCCGAGGGCGTGATGCCGCGCCGGCAGACCTTGGCCTGGTAGAGCTCGACCAGCGGCGCGAACAGCTCCGGCTGCTCCTCCGGATGCAGCACCCGCACCGATTGGCCCAGCGCCATGCGCAGGCCGAGCGCCTTGAGCTTCGCCTCGATCACCGGCGTGCGGCCGACCAGGATGGGCTCGGCCGTGCCTTCGTCCACCACGGTCTGCACGGCGCGCAGCGTGCGCTCATCCTCGCCCTCGGCGAAGACGATGCGGGCGGGGCGGCGGCGCGCCAGCTCCTGCACGGGGCGCATGAGGGTGCCGGAGCGGAAGACGAAGCGGCTGAGATCGGCGCGATAGGCGTCGAAATCCGCGATGGGGCGGCGGGCCACGCCGCTCTCCATGGCGGCGCGGGCGACCGCGGGCGCGATCTCCAGGATCAGGCGCGGGTCGAAGGGCTTGGGGATGATGTATTCCGGGCCGAAGACCGGCGCCGTGCCCCCATAGGCGGCGGCGACGACCTCGCTCGCCTCGACGCGGGCCAGGGCCGCGATGGCCTCGACGGCGGCGACCTTCATGGCCTCGTTGATCGTGGTCGCACCCGCATCGAGCGCCCCGCGGAAGATGAAGGGGAAGCAGAGGACGTTATTGACCTGGTTCGGGTAGTCCGTGCGGCCGGTGGCCACGATCGCGTCGGGGCGTGCGGCGCGCACCGCCTCGGGCAGGATTTCGGGGTCGGGGTTGGCGAGTGCGAGGACCAGCGGGCGGGGTGCGAGCTTGTGCAGCCACTCGCCCTTCAGCACGCGCGGCGCCGAGAGGCCCAGGAAGACATCGGCGCCGTCCAGCACCTCGGGCAGGGTGCGGGCATTGGTCTCCTGCGCGTAGCGCGCCTTGGTGGCGTCGAGCCCCGGGCGGCCGGCATAGACCACGCCCTCGATGTCGCAGACGGTCACGTTCTCGCGCTTGAGGCCCATGGTGAGCAGCAAATCGAGGCAGGCCAGGGCCGCCGCGCCGCCGCCCGTATTCACCAGCTTCACATCGGCGAGGTTCTTGCCCTGAAGCAGCAAGCCATTGCGCACGGCGGCGGCGACGATGATCGCGGTGCCGTGCTGGTCATCATGGAAGACCGGGATGTTCATCCGGGCGCGCAGCCGGGCCTCGATCTCGAAGCATTCGGGCGCCTTGATGTCTTCGAGGTTGATGGCGCCGAAGCTGGGCTCGAGCGCGGCCACGACCTCGACGAAATGGTCGATCTCGGTGGCCTGGACCTCGATGTCGATCGAATCGATGCCGGCGAAGCGCTTGAAGAGGACGGCCTTGCCCTCCATCACCGGCTTGGAGGCGAGCGGCCCTATGTTGCCGAGGCCCAGCACCGCCGTGCCATTGGTGATGACGGCGACCATGTTGCCGCGCGTGGTGTAGTCCCAGGCCTTGTCGGGGTCGGCGGCGATTTCCTCGCAGGCGGCGGCGACTCCGGGGGAATAGGCCAGCGCCAGGTCCCGCTGGGAGGCCATGCGCTTGGTGGGCTCGATGGTGAGCTTTCCCGGCCGCGGGAAGCGGTGGTAATCGAGCGCAGCGCGGCGGAAATCATCATCCATGTCGGAACCCCTTGAAGCGGAGCGAAGATGCGGCCTGCCCCGCCCGGAAGCAACCGCGAAGCGGTCAGCGCCGCCAACCCATCCGTGATGTCGAGAACGCGCGAGGCGCGGCGAAGCCAAGCCCACGGAATGGGCGCCGGCCCGGCCATGCTGCCCGGCCGCATGGCGGCCGGCGCCGCCAGACCACCCGTGATGTCGAGAACGCGCGAGGCGTGGCGAAGCCAAGCCCACGGAGTGGGCGCCGCCCCGGCCATGCTGCCCGGCCGCATGGCGGCCGGCGCCGCCAGACCACTCGTGATGTCGAGAACGCGCGAGGCGCGGCGAAGCCAAGCCCACGGAGTGGGCGCCCGGCGTCTGAGGGCAAATAAAATGGTGCGGTCGAGAAGATTCGAACTTCCAAGGGGTTTCCCCCACCAGCACCTCAAGCTGGCGTGTCTACCATTCCACCACGACCGCAGACGAGAGCGCCCTAGCGCATGATCCCGCCCGGTTCAACCGACCCCACGAAGATTCCCGCATGGCGCATCAGCGAGGGGCTGACGCCCTATCCCGACGCGCTGGCCGCGATGGAGGCGCGCGTCGCCGAAATCCGGGCCGGCACGGCGGAGGAGGCGGTCTGGCTGGTCGAGCATCCGCCCAGCTACACCGCCGGCACCAGCGCCAGGCCCGAGGAATTGATCGACCAGCGCTTCCCGCAATACGCGGCCGGGCGCGGCGGGCAATGGACCTATCACGGGCCAGGCCAGCGCACCGCCTATGTGATGCTGGACCTGACGCGCGCCCATGGCCGCGTGCCCCCGCGCGATGTCCGCGCCTATGTGCAGGGGCTGGAGGAGTGGATGATCCGCGCGCTGGACCGCTTCAACATCCGCGGCGAGCGGCGGGAAGGGCGCGTTGGCATCTGGGTGGTGAAGCCGGGGGGGGCAAGGGGCGGAAGCGAGTTCAAGATCGGTGCCATCGGCGTGCGCGTCACCCGCTGGGTCTCCTGGCATGGCATCGCGCTGAATGTGGAGCCAGACCTGTCTCATTTCGGTGGAATCATCCCCTGCGGCATTGCCGAGCATGGCGTGACCAGCCTGCACGACCTGGGCGTCCTGGCGACGATGGAAGAGGTGGATGCGGCGCTGATGGCCGCCTGGGATGAGGTGTTCGGGCCTCAGGCCTGAGTTGGGCCCCAGACGCGGCGGGCATTGTTGGCCCGTCAGAACGCTTGACAGATTTGCCTTAAACGATGTCAAATTATATTGACAGCAGATTTGTCAATCTGAATTGACATTCGGATTAAGGTCGAAATCGCAATGGGCCATCCCCCGCAGGCGAAGACCACGTGGCGCAACCCCGCCGCCCCCGCCCTGCCGGCCGCCCAGCCGCGTCCCCCCTTCCCACTGCTTCCGTCATGGCGCGCGGCCGGCCCGCGCGACGCCGTGGCGTCGAAGCCCCGAGGAACCCGCTCCTGGGTTCACCACGCAACTTCCACAGGTCTCTAAAGGAGGGACATCCATCATGTCTGACGAAAGCAAGGTCTGGCCGACAGGCCTGACCATTGGGGAGGCGGAGGAGCTGCACCGCTACCTCATCAGCGGCACGCGCACCTTCGGCTTCATCGCCGCCTGCGCGCATTTCCTGGCCTACACTCTCTCCCCCTGGCTCAAGTAGGAGGGAACCCAGATGATCAATGGCAAGATGTGGCTGGTGGTGAAGCCCACCGTCGGCATTCCGCTCATGCTGGGTGGCGTGGTGGTCGCCTCGCTCGCCGTTCACACGGCGATCCTGGCCAACACCACCTGGTTCCCGGCCTTCCTGCAAGGCAAGCCGCGCGCAGCGGCGAGCCTGAATGACGGGAATGCCCCGGCGGTCGCGCTGATGAAGCCCGGCACACCGGCCGAGCGAGCGTCGCTCCTGGTGAAGTAAGGCCAGGCTCGCCCTGGCTTGACGGGGGGCCGGCCCATCCTGGACCGACCCCTCACCCTCTCCCTCAGGATGAGCGGCGCATGAACCCGATCTCGCGGAAGGTGATCCACGCCTGGGCCACGCTCGGGCCCCGCTTCCTGCCCTTCGCCGACGCCGCGACGCCCGAGATGCCGCTCTCGCGCCTGCTGCGGCTTTCGCTCTTCCAGGTCTCGGTCGGCATGGCGATGGTGCTGCTGATCGGCACGTTGAACCGCGTGATGATCGTGGAGCTGGCGGTGCCGGCTTCGCTCGTCGCCATCATGCTCTCGCTGCCGCTGGTCTTTGCCCCGTTCCGGGCGCTGATCGGCTTCCGGTCCGACACGCACCGCTCCTTCCTCGGTTGGCGGCGGGTGCCCTTCATGTGGCAGGGCACGCTGATCCAGTTCGGCGGGCTCGCCATCATGCCCTTCGCGCTGCTGGTGCTGGCGGGCGAGGGCGAGGCGCTGGATGCGCCGCGCTGGATCGGCCTGGCGGGTGCGGGCCTTGCCTTCCTCATGGTGGGGGCGGGGCTGCACACGGTGCAGACGGTGGGCCTGGCGCTGGCCACCGACCTGACCCCGCCGGAGCGCCAGCCCAAAGTCGTGGGCCTCATGTATGTGGCGCTACTCGTGGGCTCGATCGTCAGCGCGCTGCTCTTCGGCT
>JAIYCD010000145.1 GCA_027488195.1 Acetobacteraceae bacterium
AAGAAGCCCTACATGCAGGTCTTCTCCGAGTTCAAGGGCTCGTCCTTCAAGCCCGATGACGTGCAGGGCTCGGGCGATGTGAAGTATCACCTCGGCACCTCCACCGATGTCGAGATCGAGGGCAAGCGCGTCCATCTTTCGCTGCAGCCCAACCCCTCGCACCTTGAGGCCGTGAACCCCGTCGTCGCCGGCAAGGTGCGCGCGCGGCAGGACATGGCGGGCGATGTGAAGCAGCGCAGCAGCGTCATGGGCATCCTGCTGCATGGCGATGCCGCCTTTGCCGGCCAGGGCCTGGTCTATGAGACGTTGGCGATGTCCCAGCTGATTGGCTACCGCACCGGCGGCACGATCCACATCGTGACCAACAACCAGATCGGCTTCACCACCGTGCCGGCCCATGCCTATTCGGGCCTCTATTGCACCGACGTCGCCAAGGCCATCCAGGCGCCGATCCTGCATGTGAATGGCGACGACCCCGAGGCGGTGGTCTGGTGCGCCCAGCTCTGCGCCGAATTCCGCATGCGCTTCCAGGCGGATATCGTGCTCGACATCGTCTGCTATCGCCGCCACGGCCATAATGAGAGCGACGAGCCGGCCTTCACCCAGCCCACCATGTACAACCGCATCCGCCAGATGAAGACGACGCGGACCCTCTATGCCGAGCGGCTGGTCGCCGAGGGCTCCGTCACGGCCGAGGATGCGCAATCCATCCGGGACGCCTTCTACGCCAAGCTGGAAGACGCCTTCGAGGCCGCGGCGAGCTTCAAGCCCAACAAGGCGGATTGGCTGGAAGGGCATTGGACCGGCCTCAAGGCCGTGGGCAGCACCGAGCAGGTCGAGCAGCTGCACGAAACCGCCGTCAGCCTGGATACGTTGCGGGAAGTGGGCGGCGCGCTCTGCCGCGTGCCGGGCGATTTCAGCGCCAATTCCAAGATCGTCCGGCAGCTCGAAGCCAAGAAGACGGCGATCGAGACCGGCGAGGGCATCGACTGGGCGACGGGCGAGGCGCTGGCCTTCGGCACGCTGCTGCTGGAAGGCCACCGCGTCCGCCTCTCGGGCGAGGATGTCCAGCGCGGCACCTTCAGCCATCGCCATTGCGTGCTGGTGGATCAGAATGACCAGCGCGAATACGCGCCGCTGAATCATATTCGGCCCAATGGAGAAAATGGGGGCCAGGCCCGCTTCGAGGCCTTCAACTCGCTGCTGAGCGAAGTGGGGGTGCTCGGCTTCGACTATGGCTATTCGCTCGCCGACCCCAAGACGCTGGTGCTGTGGGAAGCGCAGTTCGGCGACTTCGCGAACGGCGCGCAGGTCATCATCGACCAGTTCATCGCCTCGGGCGAGACCAAGTGGCTGCGCATGTCGGGCCTCGTCATGCTGCTGCCGCACGGGCATGAGGGGCAGGGGCCGGAGCATTCCTCCGCGCGTCCCGAGCGCTACCTCCAGCTCTGCGCGGAGCGCAACATGCGCGTCTGCAACTTCACGACGCCGGCCAACTACTTCCACGCCCTGCGCCGCCAGTTGAAGGCGAATTACCGCAAGCCCCTGGTGGTCATGACGCCGAAGTCGCTGCTGCGCCACAAGCTCTGCGTCAGCAGCCTGGCCGAATTCGGCCCGGGTTCCGCCTTCCGCTACGTGATCCCCGAGATGGAGGCGATCGCCCCGGAGGAGAAGGTGAAGCGCGTCGTCCTCTGCACGGGCAAGGTCTATTACGACCTGCTGCAGGAGCGGCGGGACAAGGGCGTGAACGATGTGGCGCTGATCCGGCTGGAGCAGCTCTATCCCTTCCCGGCCAACAGCCTGGCGATGGCGCTGGCACCCTACAAGAATGCCGAGATCGTCTGGTGCCAGGAGGAGCCCGAGAACATGGGCGCCTGGCATTTCGTGGATCGCCGGATCGAGAAGGTGCTGAACGACCTCGGCGCCCCCGGCCGGCGCCCGGTCTTTGTCGGCCGCGAGGAGGCGGCGAGCCCGGCCACCGGCCTTGCCAAGGTACATGCGACCCAGCAGGAAGCGCTGGTCCGGCAGGCGCTCGGCCTGTGATGTGTTTCCCGGAGCGTCACCGGCTGACGCTCCGGGACCAAATGGATTAAGACGAGTTCCAGGAAAAAGCGGAAAACCATGGCAACCGACATTCTCGTGCCCACCCTGGGTGAAAGCGTCAGCACCGCGACCGTCGCGCGTTGGCTCAAGCAGGCCGGTGAGGCCGTGGCCGCCGATGAGCCGCTCGTCGAGCTCGAGACCGACAAGGTGACCGTCGAGGTGAACGCGCCTGCGGCCGGCGTGCTGGAGGCGATCGCCGCCCAGACCGGCGCCGAGGTCGAGCCGGGCGCGGTGCTGGGCAGCATCGCCGCCGGCGCGGCCGCTGCCGCCAAGCCTGCCGCGGCGCCGACCGCTGCCGCCAAGCCCGTCGGCACCGGCGGTGGCTCCGTCGCCGCCTCTGAGGTGCATGGCGCCGCCCCGGGCGGCCACGCGCCGATGCCCGCCGCCGCCAAGCTGATGGCCGAGAACAACGTGACGCCAGCCCAGATCGGCGCCGGTTCCGCCAAGGATGGCCGGATCGCCAAGGGCGACGTGCTGGATTTCCTGAGCCAGCCGGCTGCGAAGGCCGCGCCCTCCTCCTCCTCTGGCGCCGCCAAGCCCGCCCGTGGCCTGGAAGCGGGCGAGGAGCGCGTGAAGATGACGCGCCTGCGCGCCACCATCGCCCGCCGCCTGAAGGAGGCGCAGAACACCGCCGCCATGCTCACCACCTTCAACGAGGTGGATATGGGCGCGGTCATGGCGATGCGCGCCGAATACAAGGACGCCTTCGAAAAGCGCCACGGCGTGAAGCTCGGCTTCATGTCCTTCTTCGTGACGGCCTGCGTCGCCGCCCTGAAGGAATTCCCGGCCGTCAATGCCGAGATCGAGGGTGACGAGGTCATCTATCGCAAATTCGTCCATATGGGCATCGCCGTTGGCGGGCCTTCGGGCCTCGTCGTTCCCGTGCTGCGCAATGCCGACGACATGGGCTTTGCCCAGATCGAGAAGTCCATCGCCGATTTCGGCAAGCGCGTGCGCGACGGCCAGCTCAAGCTCGAGGAGATGGCGGGCGGCAGCTTCACCATCACCAATGGCGGCATCTACGGCTCGCTCATGTCCACGCCCATCCTGAACCCGCCGCAATCGGGCATCCTGGGCATGCACAAGATCCAGGACCGGCCGATGGCCGTGGGCGGCAAGGTCGAGATCCGCCCGATGATGTACCTCGCCCTCTCCTATGACCACCGGATCGTGGACGGCAAGGAAGCCGTCTCCTTCCTCGTGCGCGTCAAGGAAGCCCTGGAAGACCCCCGCCGCCTGATGCTGGGAGTCTGAGCGATGCGCTCACGCGAAGGCCAGCTCAGCGACAACCGCCCCATCTCCCGCACGCGCGTGGAGAAGGAAAAGCAGCTGCGCGACCTGAAGGAAGTGCTGGCGGGGATGAAGGCGCATGCCACCCCAGCCCTGCGGGATTCCGTGAAGGCGAAGATCAAGGAACTCGAAGCGGATCTGGCGCAGCCGGCGCCGCCGCCGCGGGACCGACGTCCGCCTCGGCGGGAATTCTGACAAGATCCAGGGCTCTGCCCTGGACCCGCTGGGGCCGGGAGGCCCCAGACCCCATCCATTAAATGAGTCTGGCTTCCCGCAGCGCAGCCTTCAGGGCGGCGGGAAGTGCATCCATGCCGGACGCAGCCGCACCCTCCACCACATCGGCGGGGGCGTCCTCGGGCGTCAGGTATCTCCAGCCTTGAAACGCCTTGGTGGCGCGGGCCTCCACCATCACCAGCTTCGGGTCCAGCACCAGGCCGCAACAGGGCGTCCCATCGCCCCAGTCATCCTCGATGATGTCGACGATCCGCTGCCGCACCTGCAGAAAACCACCCACCACCCAGTAGATGCTGCCGCCATCGAGGATCTCCTCCCGGCGCTTGGGCGCCATGCGTGTCTGGTGGCGCAGCGGCGGGTCGGCCACGGCGCGCAGCTTCTGGATGGCACGCAACTGCGCCACATCCTTGGGGCCGACGGAGAGCTTCAGCATGTGCAGCATCGCCACCCCATGTGGCCATGGCGCGGAGTCGGGCAAGGGCGATGATTACGTGGGCGGTGCGGTCCCTGCGGGTGCGGCGGCAAGCGCCCGGTTGGCCTGCGGCCGCATGCTGGCATAGGCAATCTGGCCGAAATCCTGCAGCCGCCGCTCCACCGCCTGGAAGGCCGAACGCTCCCGCGCCGAGAGCGTGGCCTCCGGCGTATTGGTGCGGTGCGCCAGGTAGCGCGCCAGCATGCCCGAGCCGCGGCGGTGGGCTGCCGCCACCATGCCCCCCTCGGTCAGGGGAATCTCCTGGCCGTTCAGCCCGCGCACCGTGCCGCCCTGGCGCATCATCACCCCGTTGCGCTCCAGCTGCACCTCGACTCGGCGGAGGAAATGCGACATCGCGGCCTCCTGCGCCGCGGGATTGGCCAGGAAATCCGCCTCGCTGCGCACGCCGTGGCGCTCGGCGAGCGGCGTCCACTGCCCCTGGGCGTTCTTCCAGCCGAGGTCGAGCAGGCTGTTGGGCAGGAACTGGTAGCGTCCCAGCGCGCCGGAATTCGGGTTGCGGACGCCATAGCCATCCCGCGCGTGTTCGGCGCTGCGCTCGGCCTGGGCGATGCGCTGGCGGAATTCCGGGTTGGGCGCCGACTCCCAGGCACGGGGACCGATGCCCGAGAGCGCCACGCCCCGCACCCGTGGCGTTGCTTCCTGCGCTGTGGCAAGTGCGACCGCGAAGCCGCCCGGCAAGGCCTGCCGGGGGCGGGGAGTGGGCGTGGGCGCAGGCGCAGGCGGCGAAGGGATGGCGGCAATGGGTTCCACGCTGGCAACATCGGCGCTTGGTGTTAACGCCGCGTGAAGACCAGTCACAATCTTGGGCCTTCCCATGCAGCCGCTGGGTTCATATCGTTCCTCCCAGCGCGAGAAATTTGATCGAGGATGGGTGTCAGTGCCGGCAAATGAAACGACGCCGCAGCGTTCCGCGCGGTTCGCGAGAACCGCTTGGCTCCTGGCCCTGCCGTTGCTGGGCGGTTGCACCATGGTCGGGCCTGATTTCTCCCGCCCACCCGCCCAGCTTGATACCAGCTGGGCCGCGGGGCCGAACTTGCCCGCCACGCGCTGCATGCCCAGCGCCACGACCACCTGTCCCCCCGCCGACACCGCCTGGTGGCGCAGCCTGAACGACCCCACGCTCAACCGCCTGATCGAGACGGCGGCGGCCCAGAACCTCACGCTCCAGCGCGCCGGCGTGCGCGTGCTGCAGGCCCGTGCCGTGCTCGCGGCCACCGTCGGCGCCTATTACCCGCAGCAGCAGCAGGCCTATGGCATGCTGCTGGCCGAGCGTTCCGCCAGCAACACGGGCACCACGCGCGGCTATAATCTCGGTCGCGCGGGCGTCACCGCCGCCTGGGAGATCGATTTCTGGGGCCGCTTCCGCCGCGCCATCGAATCCTCCGACGCCGACCTCGTCGCCTCCATCGCCGATTACGACAACGCGATGGTGAGCCTTCTGAGCGACACCGCCGCGACCTATGTGAACCTGCGCGGGCTGGAGGCGCGGCTCGCGGTTCTGCGCGCCAATATCAGCCTGCAGCGTCAATCCCTGCGAATCGCCCGCGTCCGCTTCCGCGAGGGCCAGACGAGCGAACTCGACCCCGACCAGGCGCAGTCCCAGCTGGCGGGCACCGAGGCGCAGGTGCCGGGCCTGGAAGCCCAGGCCGAACGCGCGCGCAACGCGCTGGCCGTGCTGCTGGGTGTGACCCCCTCCGAGGTGCGGGCCATGCTCCAGCCCGGGCCCATCCCGCGCCCGGGGCTGATGGTCGCGACCGGCGTGCCGGCGGACCTGTTGCGCCGCCGGCCTGACCTGCGCCTGACCATCGCCACCGCGGCGGCGCAAAGCGCCCGTGTCGGCGTGGCGCGCGCGGATCTCTTTCCCGCGGTCTCGCTCAGCGGCAGCTTCGGTTTCCTCGCGACCGATGCAGGCAGCCTGCGCCTTGCCTCGGGTGGTGCCTGGCGCAACTCCACCAGCTTCTCCGCCGGCCCCTCGGTCGTGTGGAACATCCTGAACTGGGGCCAGATCACCAACCAGGTGCGCGCGCAGGACGCCGTGCTCCAGGCCGCGCTGCTCACCTACCAGCAGACCGTGCTCCAGGCGCAGCGCGAGGTGGAGGATGGCCTCGCCTCCTTTGCCGGCGCCCAGCAGGCCGCTGTCGCACTGCGCCGCGCCGTCGCTTCCTCGCGCCGCGCGGCCTCCCTCTCGCTCACGCGATACGAGCAGGGGCAGACCGACTACACGACCGTGCTGCTCAGCCAGCGGATCCTCCTCGAATACGAGGATCAGTTGGCGATCGCCGAGACCGACATCCCGCAAGGGCTCATCTCGGTCTATCGCGCACTCGGCGGCGGCTGGGAAATCCGCGAGGGCCGGCCGCTGGTCACCGAGGCGACGCGCCGGCAGATGGGCCTGCGGACCGATTGGGGCCCGCTGCTCGACTATGATGACGGCAGGCTGACGCCGCCGCGCACCCAGGGGCTGCTGCCCCAACCCACCTTCTAGCGTGAGCATCCGATGATCCGACGACATGCCAGCCTGCTGCTGATCACGGGCGCGCTGCTCGGCTGCAAGGAGGAGAACACCTTCGTGCCGCCACCTCCGCCCCAGGTGGTGGCCGCCAACCCGGTGGTGGCGCCCGCGACGGAATATCTGGAGGCGACGGGCAGCACGGTCGCCGTCAGCGTGATCGACCTCGTTGCCCGCGTGCCGGGCTTCCTGCGCTCCATCGACTATGCCGATGGCGCGGTGGTGCGGAGCGGCCAGCGGCTCTTCCAGATCGAGCCCGACCAGTACCGCGCCAAGGTGCAGCAGTCCGAGGCGCAGGTGCAGCAGAACCAGGCCCTGCTGGACCGGGCCAATTCCGAGCTGGCGCGGCAGCAGCGGCTGATCAGCCAGAACGCCACCGCCCAGGCCGACCTGGAGCGCTGGCAGTCGCAGCGCGACCAGGCCCAGGCGACGCTCGCCGAAGCACAGGCCAATCTGGCGCTGGCGCGCATCAACCTCGGCTATACCGACGTGACGGCGCCCTTCGACGGCGTGGCCGGCGCGCATATGGTGGATGTGGGTGCGATGGTCGGTGCCTCCACGCCCACGCGCCTGGCCACGCTGGTGCAGCTCTCGCCCATCCATGTGAATTTCTCGATCAATGAGCGTGACCTGCTGCGAGTGCGGCGGGAACTCGGCGGGCGGGGCATCCAGCGGCCGGACCAGCTGGCCGATGCCGGGCCGCCGGTGCAGATCGCCCTCGCGGGGGATAGCAGCTTCGGCATCCTGGGGCGGCTCGACTACATCGCGCCGCAGCTGGATCCCTCCACCGGCACGCTGCAGCTGCGCGGCCTCTTCGCCAATACGGACCGGGCGCTGCTGCCCGGCTTCTTCGTGCGCGTGCGCGTGCCCATCCGCACCCGGCCCGATGCGATGATGGTGCCGGAGACGGCGCTCGGCTCCAACCAGCTCGGCTCCTACCTGCTGGTGGTCGGCGGGAACTCCACCATCGAGCAGCGGCCCGTCGTGCTCGGCCAGCGCATCGGCACGCTGCGCGTGATCGAGGAGGGGCTGAAGCCCGAGGACCAGGTGGTCATCTCCGGCCTGCAACGCGCCATTCCGGGTTCGCGCGTGACGGTCCAGCGCGGCACCATCGCGCCGCCGCCCCCCAACCCCGTCACGGCCACCGCGGCCAATCCCGGCGTCAGCGTGACGCCCGCGCCCGCCGCCACACCCGCGACCCCGGCGCAGCCCAGCCGATGATCTCACGCTTCTTCATCGCGAGGCCCATCCTCGCCAACGTCATCGCGATGCTCTTCGTGCTGATCGGCGCGGTCTCGGTCTTCAACCTGCCGGTCGCGCAGTATCCGAATGTGGTGCCGCCGACGGTCACCGTGACCACCAGCTATCCCGGTGCCTCCGCGCAGACCATCGTGGACACGGTGGCCCTGCCGATCGAGCAGCAGGTGAACGGCGTGGCCGGCATGATCTACATGCAGTCCCAGGCGGCGGCGGACGGCTCCTACACCCTCACGGTGTCCTTCGAGATCGGCACCGATCCGAACATGGCGCAGGTGCTGGTGCAGAACCGCGTCTCGGCGGCGCTGGCGCAATTGCCGACGGCGGTGGCGGCGCAGGGCGTGACCACGCAGATCCGCTCCAGCTCGATCCTGCAGATCGTGACACTGGGCGCCACCAATCCGCGGCATGACGGCCTGTTCCTGTCGAACTACGCGACGATCAACCTGATGTCGGAACTGGCGCGCCTGCCCGGCGTGGGCCAGGTGCGCGTCTTCGGCGCCGCGGAATATGCCATGCGCATCTGGCTCGACCCTGACCAGATGCAGGCGCGCGGGCTTGTACCGGGGGATGTGATCCAGGCGCTGCAGCAGCAGAACCAGCAGGTCGCGGCCGGGCAGCTCGGCATGCAGCCGGGGCCCGCGGGCCAGGCCTTCCAGATCACGCTGAACATCCTGGGCCGGCTGGAGGATGTCTCGCAGTTCGAGGACATCGTCATCAAGGCCGAGGCGGGCGGCCGCTTCATCCGCATCCGCGACGTGGGCCGCGTCGAGCTTGGCGCGCAGACCTACAGCCAGAGCTTCAACTGGAATGGCCGCGCCTCCACCGGCCTCGGCATCTTCCAGCTTCCCGGCGCCAATGCGCTCGAGGTCGCGGCCCAGGTGAAGGCGACGATGGACCGCCTCGCCGTCGCCTTCCCGGAGGGCATGAGCTACGCCATCCCCTTCGACACGACGATCTTCGTGAAGGCCTCGGTGCATGAGGTCTATGTGACGCTCGCCATCGCGGGTGTGCTGGTGCTGGCGGTGATCCTGCTGTTCCTCCAGGATTGGCGGGCCACGCTGGTGCCGGCGACCACGGTGCCGGTGACCATCATCGGCGCCTTCGCCGCCATGGCCGCACTCGGCTTCACCATCAATCTCTCGACGCTCTTCGCCATCGTGCTCGCCATCGGCATCGTGGTGGATGACGCGATCGTGGTGGTGGAATCCGCCGCCCATCACATCGAGAAGGGCGAGGAGCCACATGTCGCCGCCGGCAAGGCGATGGATGAGCTGTTCGGCCCCATCATCGGCATCACGCTGGTGCTGATGGCGGTGTTCCTGCCGGCTGCCTTCCTGCCCGGCCTCACCGGGCAGATGTACCGGCAATTCGCGCTCGTCATCGCGGCCACGGCGCTGATCAGCGCGATCAACGCGGCGACGCTGAAGCCCACGCAATGCGCCATGTGGCTCCGCCCCGCGACGCCGCCCGAGAAGCGCAACCTCTTCTGCCGGATGTTCAACCGCGGCTTCGGCGTAATCGAGGCGGGCTATACGCGCATCGTCAGCTTCATCGTGCGGCATGCCCGCGTCTCGGTGCTGCTGGCGCTCGGCCTGATCGGCTTGGCCGGCTGGGGGCTGACGCGGATTCCGACCGCCTTCATCCCGACCGAGGACCAGGGCTATCTGCTGGTCAGCGTGCAGCTGCCCGATGGCGCCTCGCTCGAACGCACGCAGCGCGTGCTCGCCGAGGTGGAGGCCGAGGTGAAGGCCATCCCGGGCGTTGCGCAGACCATCGTCATCACCGGCGTCTCGGTGCTGGACAACAGTGCCACCATGGTGAATGCGGGCGTGGTCTACGCCATCCTGGATGACTGGTCGCTCCGCCCGCCCGGCAGCGGCAGGGATCTGCGCGCGCTCTATCCGACCATGCTGCGCCGGCTGGGCGGCTACAAGGATGCCGCGATCACGGTGCTGCCGCCGCCGCCCATCCAGGGCATCGGCAATGCTTCGGGCTTCTCCATGATGGTGGAGCTGCGCGATGGCGTCTTCGACTGGACGAAGCTGCAACGCCTGACCGACACGATCGTCGAGAACGCGGCCTCGCAATCGGCCATCAACCGCGTCTTCACCACCTTCCGCGCCGAGGTGCAGCAGCTGCGCGTGGATGTGGACCGCGTGCAGGCCGAGGCACTGCAGGTGGGCGTGGCGGATGTGTTCTCCACCATCCAGAGCTATCTCGGCTCCACCTATGTGAACCAGTTCAACCGCTTTGGCCGCACCTTCCAGGTCTATGTCCAGGCCGAGGGCGATGCGCGCATGAACCCGGACGACATCGGCCAGCTGCATGTGCGCAACCGGCAGGGGCAGATGGTCCCGGTCGGCGCGCTCGCCTCCTGGCGGATGGAGCTCGGCCCCTCGCTCATCAACCTCTACAATCTCTATCCGGCGGCGATGATCAGCGGCATTCCCGCGCAGGGCTTCAGCTCGGGCGAGGTGATGGCGCTGATGGAGCAGATCGGCGCGCATGTGCTGCCGCCGGGCACGGGCTATGACTGGACCGCGCTCTCCTATCAGGAGGCGCAGGTCGGCAGCCAGATGTACCTGATCTTCGCCCTGGCGCTGGTGCTGGTCTACATGGTGCTGGCCGGCCAGTATGAGAGCTGGCTGGCGCCGGTCGGCGTCATCCTCGCGGTCCCGCTGGCCCTGCTGGGGACGGCCGGCGCGCTGATCGGCCTCGGCCTTGCCAACAACCTCTACACGCAGATCGGGCTGGTGCTGCTGGTGGCGCTTGGCTCCAAGAACGCCATCCTCATCGTCGAAGTCGCGCGCGAGCTGCGGGCCGAGGGGATGGAGATCGAGAAGGCGGCGATCGAGGCGGCGCGGCGACGCTTCCGGCCGATCATCATGACTTCGCTCGCCTTCATCCTGGGCGTGGTGCCGCTGGTGATGGCGACGGGCGCGGGGGCTGCGGCGCGGGGTTCGATCGGCATCGCGGTGCTCTCGGGCATGCTGGCGAATACCTGCCTCGCGGTGCTCTTCGTGCCGGCCTTCTTCACGGTGCTGCAGCGCTGGGAGGAGCGGAAGCGCAAGGCGCCGAAGGTGGCGGCGGAGAAGACCCTGCCGGGTTAAAGCCAGCGTCTGGTGCGGGCAGCGTAGGCCGGGTAGCTCTCGGGGAAGCGGGTGCGGAGATAGGCTTCCTCCTTCCGCACCACCAGGAAGTCGAGTGCCAGGAAGACGCCGCCCACGGCGAGCCACGCCCAGAGCGTGCCCCAGCTCAGGGCGACGCCGGCCAGAAACAGCAGGAAGCCGAAATAGATCGGGTTGCGGCCGAAGCGGTAGGGCCCGGCCGTGACGAAGGCGGTGTCGGGCTTGTCCGGCCGCGGGTCATTGCCGGCGCGGACCAGCACCAGCAGCGCCCAGCCGACCCAGCCCATCGCCAGGAAGATCACCATGCCGCCCAGCGCCACGGCGGGCGGGCCGAGCTGCACCGGGATCAGGCGTTGCAGCCCCCAGGCCAGGATCAGCGCCGCCACCACGATCACCGGGGGCGGGATGCGGACGCCGGGGCCTTGATCCGTGTCAGGCATCGCTCGCCTCGGGCAGCTTCATCCAGGCGGGGATGCGTGGGTGCAACCGGGCGCCGCCGCATTCCAGCGGCTGACCCAGCGCCGAGAGCCTGAGCAGCGCGAGCCCCAGACCGGCCCGGCCCGAGCGCATCTCGCCCATTTCGGCGCCCGCCAGCGTCACGGGGGTGCCGCGCGGGGGCAGGGGGCCTTCGACCACAACCGGCACCAGGCGGCGCTTCACCAGGCCGCGATACTTGGTCCGTGCCGTCAGTTCCTGCCCCATGTAGCAGCCCTTGGACCAGGAGACGCCGCGCAGCTCGTCGAAGCCCGCCTCCAGCAGCACGGAATGCTCGGGCTGCATGTCCCGCGCGCCATCGGGCAGGCCGAGGGCCAGGCGATGGGCGTCGTAGTCATCGGCCGTGGCGTCGGGGGGGAGTGGTGTCGGCGTCAGCCAGCGCCAACCGGCCTCGGGAAGGCGCGGATCGGGCATGGCTCCCGGGGGCGGTGCGGCATCACCCCAGCCCGCCTGCACCACCCAGCCCGGCAGCGGCGCCATGGCGACCTTGGAGCGCAGGCGGAAGCGCAGCAGCTTCTGCATGAGCATCTGGGCCTGTGCGGCCTCGGCGTCGAGCAACAGGCGGTCGGCCTCGGCGGTCAGGAAGAAATCGGCCAGCCACTTGCCCTGCGGCGTCAGCAGGGCGCTCCAGACGGCGCGGCCGGGTGCCGCCTCGGTCACGTCGTTGGAGATCAGGCCTTGCAGGAAGGCCAGGCGGTCCTCGCCCGTGACTTCCAGGACGGCACGCTCGGTCAGGGTGGAGATGGGCATGGGGGCCATGTGGCGGTTTCCACCAGGGGGTTCAACCCGCCCGGATTCTGCTAGAGGCCTCCCGTGCGCATCCTGTTCATCACCTCCACCCGCATCGGCGACGCCGTGCTCTCGACGGGCCTGCTCGACCATCTGCTGCGGGAGAACCCGGGCGCCCGCTTCACCATCGTCTGCGGCACCGTGGCCGAGGGCGTGTTCACCCATCTGCCGGGGCTGGAGCGGATCATTCCCGTCACCAAGCGCCGCTGGTCGCTGCATTGGCTGGAGCTTTGGCGGCAGGTGGCGTTTCGGCGCTGGGACCTGGTGGTGGATCTGCGCGGCTCGGCCATCGCCTGGCTGCTGCTGGCGAAGAGGCGCGCGGTGATGAAGGGCGGGCGGCGCCAGGGGCACCGGCTGCTGCACATCGCCGAGGCGCTGGGCGTGACGCCGGCGCCGCGCCCCGTCGCCTGGTTCGGCGCGGAGGAGGCGGCGAAAGCCGCGGCCCTCCTGCCCGGCGGCCCCTGGCTGATCCTGGGCCCCACCGCGAACTGGCGCGTGAAGATGTGGCCGGCCGAGCGCTTCATCACCCTCGCGCAGAAGCTGACCGTGCCCGGTGGCCTGCTGCCCGGTGCGCGCCTCGCCATCCTGGGCGGGCCGGGCGATGCGGAGCGCCTGATGGCCGAGCCCGTGCTGGCCGCCCTGCCCGAGGCGTTGGACCTGGTGGGCCAGCTTTCCCTTTCTGAAGCGGCGGCGGTGCTGGCGCGCGGCGCGCTCTTCATCGGCAATGACTCCGGGCTGATGCATCTTTCGGCCGCGACCGGCGCGCCCACGCTGGGCCTCTTCGGCCCGACGCCCGCCAGCGAATACGCGCCCATCGGCGCCCGTGCCCAGGCGGTGCTGGCCAAGGGGCCGCCCGCCAACACGCCCATGCAGCGCCTTGCTGTCGAGCAGGTGGTGGAAGCGGCCGAGCGCGTGATGGCGCTGCCGGTGCCGGCATGAGGCTCTCCGCCCTTGTCGTCGCGCGCAACGAGGAAGCGCGGCTGCCCGCCTGCCTGGCCAGCCTGGGCTTCGCCGATGAGATCGTGGTCGTGCTCGACCGCAGCACGGATGCGAGTGCGGAGATCGCCCGCGCGGCCGGCGCCGTGCTCCTGGAGGGCGGCTGGAGCCTGGAGGGCGAGCGCCGCAACGCCGGCATCGCCGCCTGCTCGGGCGACTGGATCCTGGAGGTGGACGCCGATGAGCGCGTGCCCCCCGAACTCGGCGCTGAAATCCGCGCGCTGATCGGGCGCAGCAGCTCGGCCTTCCACCGCGTGCGCATCGACAATTACGTGGGCGAGCGGCTGATCCTGCATGGCTGGGGCGGCAGCTTCGGCACCACGCTGAAGCCCATCCTCTTCCGCCGCGGCGCCAAGCATTGGCGGGCGCAGCGCGTGCATCCCGGCCTCGACTGGACCGGCAGCGAGGGCGAGCGGCTGACGGCGCATGGCATCCGCCATGAGCTGGACCGCGACATCTCCGACATGCTCCGCCGGCTGGACCGCTACAGCAGCGCCAAGGCGGCCGATTTGCTGGACCAGGGCGAGATCGGCACGCTCGGCAACAATGTGCGGCGCTTCATCTCCCGCACCTTCAAGTGCCTGGTGGCGCGCAAGGGCTACAAGGAGGGCGGCTGGGGCCTGCTGATCGCGCTTTGCGCGGGCCTGTTTCCCCTGCTCTCCTATCTCAAGGCGAAGCTGGAGCCGGAGCGACACCGGCCTTGAAGATCGTGCTCGCCAATGAGGGGCCACGCATCGAGGCGGAGGCGATCGGCCAGCGGCCCCTGGGGGGCGTTGAGACGGCGGTGGCGCTGCTCGCGCAATCCTTCCGGCGGCGCGGGCATGAGCTGACCCTGCATTTCGAGGGTGAGCGCAACAAGCTGCCGGAGGGCGCCGACCTCGTCATCGCGACGCGGGTGCCGCGCCTGTTCAACGAGTTGCCGCGCGGGCGGCGGGTGCTCTGGCTGCACAACCCCGCCGGCTACCTGAACAAGCTGCGCCACGCTTGGCCTTTGCTGCGCGCGCGGCCGATGCTGGTGACGCTCGGCCCGCACCACGCCGCCACGCTGCCACGCTGGCCGGGCGGACTGCGCGTCGAGATTCCGCTCGCCGTGGCGCCCCCCTTCGACGCCTCGCCGCCCGAGCGCGCGCCGCCGCCGCCGGTCGCGATTTTCACCTCGAATCCGCTGCGGGGCCTGGACGATCTGGCGCGGCTCTGGCCCCGCATCGGCCTGGGGGAACTCCATGCCTATTCGGGGGCCGCGACCTATGGCGGGGAAGCGCGCCTCACGGCCCGTACCGCGCCCATCCTGGCGCGGGTGGGCATGGTGCCGGGTGTCACGCTCTTCGACCCTCTGCCGCGCCCCGATCTGCTGGCGCGGCTCACCCGGGCGCGCTGCATGCTCTACCTCGGCGATCCCGGCGAAACCTTCTGCCTCGCCGTGGCCGAGGCGCAGGCGGCTGGCCTGCCCTGCGTGGTGATGAATCGCGGCGCCGTCGCGGAGCGCATCGAAGATGGCCTGACCGGCGTGGTGGCGCGCAGCGAAGCCGAGTTCGTCGAGGCTGCCCAGGCACTGCTGCGGGATGACGCGCTGTGGCTGCGCATGCATCGCGCGGCGCTGGCACGCGGCCCTGGCCCCAACTGGACGGATGTCGCCCAGGCTTTCGAGGCGCTCGCGTGATCCGCCTCGCCAACATCATGGCCGGCGCGCCGCAGGGCGGGGCCGAGGCCTTCTATGAGCGCCTCACCCTCGCGCTGCATGGCGCGGGGGAGGAAGTGCTGCCGGTGATCCGCCGTGACCCTGGCCGCGCTGCCCGCATCGCTGCCACCCAGCCGGTCCAGCTGCGCTTCGGCGGTGCGCTCGACATCCTGACGCCGCTGCGGCTCAACCGAATCCTGGCCGATTGGCGGCCGCGCGTGGCCATGGCCTGGATGAACCGTGCGGCCGGCATGACGCCGCGGGGCGATTGGACGCTGGTGGGGCGGCTCGGCGGCTATTACGACCTGAAATACTACCGGCATTGCGACCACCTGGTGGGCAATACGCGCGACCTCCGGCGCTGGATCATCGCCCAGGGCTGGCCGGAGGAGCGGGTACACTTCCTGCCCAATTTCGCCAGTGATTTCGCGGATGTCGCGCCCATGCCGGGCGTGCAGCTGCTGGCCATGGGCCGTCTGCACGCGAACAAGGGCTTCGACACGCTGATCCGCGCCCTTGCCCTGGTGCCGGGCGTTCATCTCAGCATCGCGGGCGAGGGGCCGGAGCGCGCGGCACTCATCGCCCTGGCGCGGGAATGCGGCGTGGCCGACCGCGTGGCACTGCTCGGCTGGCGTGAGGATACGGGCGCGCTGCTGGCCGGCTGCGATATCTTCCTCTGCCCCTCGCGGCATGAGCCGCTTGGCAATGTGGTGCTGGAGGCCTGGTCCGCCGCGCGGCCCGTCATCGCCGCCGCGGCCCAGGGGCCCTCCGAGCTGATCCAGGAGGGCGAGACCGGCCTGCTGGTCCCGGTGGACGCGCCCGAGCCCCTGGCCGAAGCCATCCGCGCCCTCCTGGCCGACCCCGGGCGCGCCGCGCGGCTGGCCGCCGCCGGCCGGGCCGCCTTCGAGCGGGACTTCGCCGAGGCGACAGTCCTCGCGCAGTGGCGCGAATTCCTGCACAAGGTGCAGCGATGAGGAATCGATAGATGTGCGGCCTCGCGGGCCTTGCGCTGCGCCCCGGCGCCACGGCGCCCGAAGGCGCGCTGGACGCCATGGTGGCGGCGCTGGCCCATCGCGGTCCGGATGGCTCGGGCCAGCATGTGGCGGGTGCCGTGGCGCTTGCCCATACGCGCCTTTCGATCATCGACCTCGTCACCGGCGACCAGCCGCTCTTCGCGGGCGGCGCGGCGCTGGTCGCCAATGGCGAGATCTACAATTACCGCGAGCTGCGCGAGCGGAACCAGCTCCTCTGCACCACACAATCCGATTGCGAGCCGCCGCTGCACCTCTACCGGCGTGACGGCCTCGCCTTCGTGGATCACCTTCGCGGCATGTACGCCATCGCCCTGCATGACCGCCCCTCGCGGCGCCTCGTGCTGGCGCGCGACCCCTTCGGCATCAAGCCGCTCTACATCGCCGAGACCGAAGCGGGCATCGCCTTCGCCTCCGAACCCCAGGCGCTGATCGCGGGCGGCTTCGCGGAGGCGCGCATCCGGCCCGAGGCGCGGGACGAGTTGCTCCAGCTGCAATTCACCACGGGGGCGGAGACCATCTTCCAGGGCATCCGCCGGCTGCTGCCGGGCGAGAGCCTGACCATCGCCGACGGCAAGATCGTCGAGCGGCATCGCCGCATGGCCCTGCCCGAGGGCCCGCCCGAATCCATCACGGAGGAAGCGGCGCTGACGCGCCTCGACGCCGCGCTGGAGGAGAGTGTCGCGCTGCACCAGCGCAGCGACGTGCCCTATGGCCTGTTTCTCT
This sequence comes from Acetobacteraceae bacterium, assembly GCA_027488195.1. Lineage (GTDB taxonomy): Bacteria > Pseudomonadota > Alphaproteobacteria > Acetobacterales > Acetobacteraceae > Roseococcus. The sequence continues at coordinate 16,733 of JAIYCD010000145.1, forward strand.
CGGGCGGCACGGACAGTGCGGCCATCCTCGCCATGATGGCCCGGCTGAACGAGAAGCCGGTGAAGGCCTTCACGGCGGGCTTCGACGTGAAGGGCGCGGCCGATGAGCGCGCCGCCGCCCGCCGCGCCGCCGAGGCCGCGGGTGCCGAGCATGTCGAGGTCATGGTGGATGAGGCGATGGTCTGGCGGCACCTGCCCGAGATCGTGGCCGCGATGGACGACCCGGCGGCGGATTACGCCATCATTCCCACCTGGTTCCTGGCGCGCCGCGCGCGCGAGGAGGTGAAGGTCGTGCTCTCGGGCGAGGGGGGCGACGAGATCTTCGGCGGCTATGGCCGCTACCGCTCTGCCATGCGGCCCTGGTGGCGCTGGGGCCGCGCCATGCGCGCGCGCGGCACCTTCGACCGGCTGGACGTGCTGGAGCGCGAGCCGCGCTTCTGGCGGGACGGCATCGCGGCCGCCGAGAGCGATGCCGCCCAGGGTGGGCGCACCCGCCTGCAGGCGGCCCAGGCGCTGGATGTGGCCGACTGGCTGCCGAATGACCTGCTGACCAAGCTGGACCGCTGCCTGATGGCGCATGGCGTGGAGGGGCGCACGCCCTTCCTCGATTCCGGCGTCACCGCCGCCGCCTTCCGCCTGCCCGATGCGCTGAAGGTGCGCAACAACCAGGGCAAGTATCTGCTGCGCGCCTGGCTCGCGAAGCATTTCCCCGCGAGCGAGCCCTTCCGCCCCAAGCAGGGTTTCACCGTGCCGGTCGGCGCCTGGATCGAGCGCCGGGGCGATGCGCTGGGGCCGCTCGTCGCGCGGCAGCCGGGCATCGCCGAGATCTGCAAGCCCGGCCGCGTCGAGCACGTCTTCCGCCATGCGGGCGAGAAGAAGGCGGGGGCCGCCGCCTGGCACCTGCTGTTTTACGCGCTCTGGCACCGCCGCCACATCGAGGGGCGCCCGGCCGAGGGCGATGTGTTCGAATATCTCGGCTGAGTCGAGTTGAGAGGATGATTCACCGCTTCGGCGTGCCGCCTCAGCCGATCATGCTCTATTCGCCGATGTTCAGCAGCGCCCCGCGCACCCGCGCCGACTGGAATTGCCGCATGAAAAGCCACCCCATCGCCGCGATCCAGGCCGCGTTCAGCGCATAGGCCGCCAGCAGGTGGCCCCAGGCGATGCGCCCTTCCATCAGCGCGGCCCGCATCCCCTCGAAGACATGCGCGGCCGGCAGCGCCAGCGCCACGGGCTGCAGCCAGCCGGGCAGGGTGCTGACCGGGTAGAACACCGCCGCGAAAGGCGCGATGCCGAAGAGCACCGACCAGGCGAGGCTCTCGGCGCCCGCGCCGTAGCGCAGGATGAGCGAGGTGCAGCCCAGCGCCACCGCCCATCCCATCAGGATGAGTGCGGCGAAGAAGAGCACCATGGCCGGGCCCATGTTGAAGACGTTGAAGGCGTAGAGCAGCCAGGCGAGGAGGATGGCCGGCACCACGCCCACCAGCGTGCGCAGCACCGACATCACCATCAGCCCCGCCACCAACTCGCCCGGTCGCAACGGCGAGACGAAGATGTGGCCGAGGTTGCGGGACCAGATCTCCTCGAGGAAGGAGATGGAGAAGCCCATCTGGCTGCGCAACGCCGCTTCCCAGAGGAGCACGCCGCCCAGCAGCACGCCGGCCGCCGCACTGGCGACGCTGTTCTGGAGGCTCGCCAGATAGGTGGTCATGAAGCCCCAGACGATCATCTGCAGGATCGGCCAGTACATCAGCTCGATGAGGCGCGGCGGCGAGCGGCGATAGAGGGCGAGGTGGCGAAAGACCAGGCCCCAGATGCGGCGCAGCGCGCCAAGATCGGGGCTCATGCCGCCTCTCCCACGCGCGTGCCACGCGCGATGTCGAGGAACACCTGCTCCAGATCCTCGCGCCCATAGCGCGCGACGAGATCGGCCGGCGCGCCCTCATCCACCACGCGGCCCTGCTTGAGCATGAGCACATGGCCGCAAAGCCGCTCCACCTCGGCCATGTTGTGGCTGGCGAGCAGGATGGCGCAGCCGGTCGCGTCCCGATAACGCTCGATGTGGCTCCGCACCCAGTCGCCCGTATCGGGGTCGAGGCTCGCGGTGGGTTCGTCCAGCAGCAGCAATTCGGGCGTGTTCACCAGCGCCTTGGCCAGCGCCACGCGCGTCTTCTGCCCGGCGGAAAGCTCGCCCGCCGGGCGGTCGATGAAATCGGTGAGCTGCAACTCCTCGGCCAGCTCGGCGATGCGGCGCTTCAGGCCCGCCACATTGTAGAGATGGCCATAGACGGTCAGGTTCTCGCGCACCGAGATGCGATGCGGCAGTGAGATATAGGGCGAGGAGAAGTTCATCCGCGCCAGCGCGGCGAAGCGGTCCGTCGCCATGTCGTGGCCGAGGGCCGTGATGCGCCCCGATGTCGGCACCAGCAGGCCGAGCAGCATGGCGATGGTCGTGGTCTTCCCCGCGCCATTGCCGCCGAGCAGCCCCATCGTCGCGCCGCGAGCGAGCGTGAAGTTCAGCCCATCCACCGCCGGCGGGCGGTCGGGGGCGTAGGATTTCACGAGGTTTTCGACGATCAGGGCCTGGGTCACCTCCCGCATATGCGCCCCCCCGTGCCGAGCGTCACCCCGTGCGGGTCGGATTTCATTGACAGCGCGGCCCGCCGCCAGTGAGGCTTGCGGCATGGATCGCCGCCCCACGCAGGGCGGCGGCCAGGGAGAAACACGCCATGCATCGCCGCAGCCTCATCGCGGGCGCCAGCCTCGCGATTCCTGCCCTTCACGCGCAGGCCCAGCCGGCTTGGCCCAGCCGGGAAATCCAGCTCGTCACGGGCTTCGGTCCCGGCGGCGGCACGGATGTCGTGGCGCGCTCGATCGCGGCGCATATGGAACGCGCGCTGGGCGTCAGCGTCATCGTGCGCAACACGCCGGGTGCGGGCGGCACGCTCGGCCCCGCGCGCATCGCGCAGTCGCGGCCCGATGGCTACACCTTCGGCCTGGTCGGCCTCTCCGCGCTCGTGGTCGCACCGCTGACCATGGAGGTGCCCTACCGCCCCTTCGAGAGCTTCGACATCCTGGGCACCACCTCGGAGTTGCGGATCGGCTTTCCCGTCGGCCCCTCCATGCCCCATGTGCGCAGCCTCGCGGATTTCGTGGCCGAGGCGCGGCGCCGGCCGGTCACCTTCGCCAGCACCAACCCGGGCTCGGCCGTGGCCATGTTCGAGTTCCAGCGACTCGCGCAGATCGAGATGAATTACATCCAGTTCGGCAGCATCACGGATGCGGCGGCGCAGGTCGCGGGCGGGCATATCGACAGCTACACTGGCACGCCGGAGATGATCGGCCTGGTGCGCGCCGGCAACCTGCGGATGCTGGCCAGCGCCAGCGTGGATCGCTGGCCGGAATTCCCGGAGGTGCCGACGCTGATCGAGCAGGGCTTCGAGACGGCGACGCGCCAGCCCATCATCTGGGCCGGCCCGGCGGGCATGCCGCCGCCGATCCGCGAGCGGCTGGCCGCGGCACTTCTCGCCGCCGCGCGCGACCCTGAGGTGCAGGCCCGGCAGAATGGCGCGAGCATCGCAAGCCGCGTGCTGGATGGTGCGGCGACCTCCGCCCTCATCCAGCAGGTGCGCCCGGGGGTGGAGGCCGCGATCCGTGGCTCGGGGGTCGCGCGCCGCGCCGGGTGAGGCGGCCCGCCCCCCCTTTGCGCGGCGCGCCGGTTCAGCCGCGCAGCGCGCGCGCGGCGTCCACCATGCGTTGCAAGGCCGGGCGCACCTCTTCCCATCGGCGGGTCTTCAGCCCGCAATCGGGATTGACCCAGATGCGCTCCGCCGGAACGCGCTGGGCGGCGATCCGCAACAGGCGCTCCATCTCCGCCGCCTCCGGCACGCGCGGCGCGTGGATGTCATAGACGCCTGGCCCGATCTCGTTCGGGTATTCGAAATCCACGAAGGCGGCGAGCAGCTCCATCCGGCTGCGCGCCGTCTCGATCGAGATCACGTCGGCATCCATCGCGGCGATGCGGTCCATGATGTCGTTGAACTCGGAGTAGCACATGTGGGTGTGGATCTGCGTGTCCGGCCGGACGCCGCTCGCCGAGATGCGGAAGCAGCGCACCGCGTCGTTCAGGTAGGCGTCCCATTCGTCCCGCCTGAGGGGCAGGCCCTCGCGGAAGGCGGGCTCGTCGATCTGCACGATGGGGATGCCGGCGGCCTCCAGATCCGTCACCTCGTCGCGGATCGCGTAGGCGAGCTGGCGGCGCACCACATCGCGCGGGATGTCGTCCCGCACGAAGGACCATTGCAGCATGGTGACCGGGCCGGTCAGCATGCCCTTCATGGGCCGCTCCGTCAGCGCCTGGGCGCGGCGCGCCCAGTCCACCGTCATCGGCGCGGGGCGGGAGACGTCGCCGAAGATGATCGGCGGCTTCACGCAGCGCGAACCGTAGCTCTGCACCCAGCCATTCTTCGTCACCGCGAAGCCGGTGAGGAAGTCGGCGAAGTGCTCGACCATGTCGTTGCGCTCGAACTCGCCATGCACGAGCACGTCGAGGCCGATCTCCTCCTGCCAGCGGATCGCCTCGGCCATCCGCTCGGTCAGGAAGGCATCATAGGCTTCGTCGGCCAGGCCGCCGCGCTTGTGCGCCGCGCGGGCGGCGCGGATCTCGGCGGTCTGCGGGAAGCTGCCGATGGTGGTGGTGGGGAAGGCCGGCAGGCCGAGCCGTGCCTGCTGGGCGAGGCGGCGCCCGGCGAAGGGCGCCCGCTCGGCATCCTCCGCCCGCCCGGCGGCGAGCCGCGCCGCCACGGCCGCGTCATGCAGGCGGGGTGAGCGGCGCCGCGCCTCCTGCCGGGCGTCGCTGGCCGCCAGCTCGGCCGCGATGGCGCCCCGCCCGGCGGTGAGGCCGCGCGCGAGGATCGCCACCTCCTCCAGCTTCTGCCGGGCGAAGGCCATCCAGCCGCGCAGCTCGGGATCGAGCCCGGTCTCGCCCGCCAGGTCCACCGGGCTGTGCAGCAGCGAGCAGGAGGGGGCCACCTGCAAGAGCTCGAAGCGCCGCGCGGCCGCGGCCGCCCGCACCTGCTGGAAGGCGCGGGAGAGGTCCGTCGCCCAGACATTGCGGCCATCCACCACGCCGAGGGAGAGCATCATGCGCGGCGGCGCGTGGCGCAGCGCGACGTCGAGCATGCGCGGCGCGCGCACCAGGTCGAGATGCAGCCCCGCCACCGGCAGGCTGAGGGCTGTTTCCAGATTCTCGCGCAGATCGCCGAAATAAGCGGCGAGCATGAGCGAGAGGCGCGGCGCGGCACCGGCCAGCACCAGATAGGCGGCGCGCAGCGCGGTGCGCGCCGCCTGCGGCAGGTCAAGCGCGAGGCAGGGCTCGTCCATCTGCACCTCGCGCGCGCCGGCCGCGGCCAGCCGGCGCAGCGTCTCGGCATAGAGCGGCAGCAGGCCGGGCAGCAGTTCCAGCGGATCGCCCTTGCCATCGGCCATCTTGCCGAGCAGCAGGAAGGAGACGGGGCCGAGCAGCACGGGCCGCGTCGGGTAGCGGAGCGCCTTGGCCTCCTCGAAGGCCTCCACGGCGGGGAAGCCGGTGGCGATGAAGGCCTGGTCCGGGCGGAAGACGGGGACCAGGTAGTGGTAGTTCGTGTCGAACCACTTGGTCATCTCCAGCGCGGGCATGCCCGGGGCGATGCCGGCCTCGCGCTCCCCGGCCGTGCCGCGCGCGCCGCGGGCGAGCGCAAAGCGCGTGGCGAGCGAGACGGGCTCGCCCGGCCGCCAGCCATAGCCCTCGGGGATCACGCCGAAGGCGCAGGCGTGGTCCAGCACGTGGTCATAGAGCGCGAAGTCGTTGCTGGGCGGCACGGCGATGCCGACGGCCCGCTGCAAGGCCCAATGGCGAGCCCTGAGCTCGGCCGCGGTGGCCAGCAGCGCGGCCTCATCGGCCTGGCCCGACCAATGGGCCTCCAGCGCGGTCTTGAGCTCCCGCCGCAAGCCCATGCGGGGGAAACCGAGATTGTGAGCGGTCATGTGATGTCATCCCTGAGACGAAATCCGGGCGCGGCTCGGCCTTCGCCGCCCGCCCCTTCGCAGGGACGGAGGGCGTGACGCCGGATCAGGCCCCCGCGGTGGCGGGGGCCGGTTCAGCGCACCGGGGTTGGCGGAAGGCGGCGAAGCGCCAGCCGTTCCCGCGCCGCGTGGCAGATCGCCCGCCGGTCCGCGGCCGAGGCGCGCGTCCAACGGGTGATCTCGTCACGGCTGCGGCCGCAGCCGAGGCAGATATCCGCCGCATCCAGCGCGCAGAGCTGCACGCAGGGCGAGGCGGGCGCCTCGGCCTGGCCGGGGAGGGCCGGCATGGCGGTCAGCCCGGCGTGCGGCCGGGACAACTCAACCGGGTCGGGCCGGGTCTGGGGCCGGGTCTGGGCAAGGCAAGTCGGGCGCGGCGAAGGCGCATGGTCGTGTCTCCTGACCGGCGGCACCCCGCGCCGGGATTGGGTGGGTCGATGCGCTGGCAGGTCTCCTGGCTCACGGGTCAATGCCGGCCCTGCCGCCTTCCCAGGGAGTGATCCCCAGTGGCGCGCCCCGGTGGGGGCGAAGCAGGGCCAGCTCACCGCTGACAGTTGCGGGGGCAGCCGCCGACTTGGCCTGGACTCCCTGGTGGGGGAGGCGGGCCGCACGGCGTTCCCTTTTCACCGGCTCGCGCCGGACCAACACGATATCAACATATCCTTATGTCACACCGAGTCAAGCGTGACATCACGCTCAGCCGCCCGCGCCGCCACCGGCGCGGCGCGGCGCAGAGGCGCAGGATCTCCTGCTGTTCCCGCGCCCC
>JAIYCD010000079.1 GCA_027488195.1 Acetobacteraceae bacterium
CGGCTCTACGCGGCGGCGATGGCGGTGCGCGCCTTCGCGCTCACGGTCGCGGCCATCCTCGTCGCCGTCTCGATCTTCGTGCTCTCCCTGCTCGGCGCCGAATTCCTGCCGACGCTGGAGGAGGGCAATCTCTGGGTGCGCGCCACCATGCCGGGCACCATCTCGCTCGAGGAAGGCCACGCGACCGTCCAGGGCATCCGCGCCACGCTGCTGGAATTCCCCGAGGCCGTCACCGTCACCTCGCAGCAGGGCCGCCCGGATGACGGCACGGACCCGGCCGGCTTCTTCAATGCCGAGTTCTTCATGCCCCTGCTGGCACCTGACCGCTGGACCACGGCACGCAACCGCGACGGACTGGTCGCTGCCATCAATGCCCGCCTGTCCGAGCGCTTCCTCGGCGTGCAGTTCAGCTTCGCCCAGGCGATCAGCGACAACGTCCAGGAGGCGGCCTCGGGCGTGAAGGGGGCCAATGCCATCAAGGTCTTCGGCACGGAGCTCGATGTGCTGACCGCCCGTGCCGAGCAGATCCGCGGCCTGTTGACCCAGGTGCGCGGCCTGACGGATGTCGCGGTCTTTCCCACGCTGGGCCAACCCACCGTCTCGGTCACGATCGACCGCGCCAGGGCCGCCCGCTTCGGCCTTCGCGTCGAGGAAATCAACGATGTGATCCAGGCGGCGATCGGCGGGCGCGAGGCGGGGCGCCTCTACGAGCCGGGCGGCGACCGCAACTTCCCCATCGTCGTTCGCCTGGCCGAGCCCTTCCGCAACAGCCTCGACGCCATCGGCCGCATCCCCGTGGGCGGGCCGCGCGGTGCCGTGCTGGGCGATGTGGCGAGCATCCAGCTCGTCTCCGGCACGGCCTATGTCTATCGCGAGGATGGCACGCGCTACGTGCCCGTCCGCTTCTCCGTCCGCGGCCGTGATCCGGCGAGCGCCGTGCTGGAGGCGCAGGCCCTGGTGGACCGGGAGGTGCGGCTTCTGCCGGGCTATCGCCTCGACTGGGTGGGCGAGTTCCGCAACCTGCAGGAGGCGGTGAAGCGGCTGCTGACCATCGTGCCGGTCGCGCTGATCATCATCATGATCCTGCTCTACGTGCAGTTCGGGAATATCCGGGAGATGCTGCTGGTCATGGCCATGGTGCCCTTGTCCCTCGTCGGTGGCATCCTGGCGCTGGGGGCGGCGGGGCTGAACTTCTCGGTGCCGGCCGCCATCGGCTTCCTGGCCTTGTTCGGCATCACCGTGATGGAGGGGATCATCCTGCTCGCCCACTTCAACCACCTGCGGCATGAGGGCATGCCCTGGCGCGCGGCGCTCGACCAATCCGGACAGGACCGCCTCCGCCCGGTCTTCATGACCTGCTTCGCGAGCTTCTTCGGCTTGCTGCCCATGGCGCTGGCGACAGGCATCGGCGCGGATGTGACGAAGCCGCTGGCGATCGTCGTCGTGGGTGGCATCGGCCTGGTACCGGTCTTCATCCTGGTGGTGTTCCCCGCGCTGATCGACCTGCTGGGCCGGCCCGCGGATCTTGCGCGGCAGGAGGCGGCGCTGGCCGCCCGGCGCGAGCGCGCGGGGTTGCCGGCATGAGGCGCCTCGTTCCCCACATCGCGCTGCTGCTGCTGGCGGCGCCGGCGCTCGCGCAGACCCCGCCGCCGGTCGCAAGCCCGGCCGCCACACAAGCGGTGCGCGCGCCCCGCACCGTCGGCCCGGGCATGGCGCCGCTGCCGCTGCCCGCCGGCACCCGCGTCGTGACACTCGATCAGGCCGAGCGGATGCTGCTGGAGCGCAACCTCAACGTCATCGCGGCCCAGCGCGGCGTGGATGCGGTGCGGGCGCAGCGCCTTGTCGCTTCCTCGCTGCCGCCGGCGCAGGTGAGCATCGGCAACAACTTCGCCGAGTTCAACAGCACGCAGAACGGCAACCGGATCGAGGGGGCGCGCTTCATCAGCCCGGCGAACAACATCGCCCTCGGCCTCACCGTCCTGATCGAGACGGGGGGCAAGCGCACGTTGCGCACGCGCCTCGCCGAGCAGAACATCGCGGTGGCCGAGGCGCAGGTGCTGGATGCGCTGCGTGGTCAGTTCTTCCAGCTGCGCCAGGCCTTCATCGCGGCGCTGGCCGCGCGTGCCAACCTTGAGGTGGCGCTGGCCAATCGCGGCACGCTGGACCGGACGGAGGCGCTGCTGCGCCGGCAGTTGCAGGACGGCGCCCTGCCGGAGGGGGACCTGCTGCGCTTCCAGGCGAGCCGCCTGCCCTTCGAGGCGGAGGTGACGGGGGCCGCGCAGAACTACGCCGCGGCCGTCGCGCAGGTGGCGGTGGCCCTGGCGCTCGACGCCGCCGCCTTCAACGCGCCGAGCAGCGCCAGCTCCGCGCTGCCGCCCATCGCGCTCGACGTGCGCGGCCGCTTCGACGTGACGGCGACGCCGGGTGCGACGCGCGAGGAGCTGGCCGAGGCGGTGCAGAACCGCGCCGATGTGGTGGCAGCCACCCGAGCCGCCGCGGCGGGTGCGGCCAATACCAGCCTTGCCGAGTCGCAACGCTGGCGGGATGTCACGCTGAATGGCGGCTGGAGCCGCTCGCGCCTCTCGCAGGATCTGCCAAGCTCGACGCAGCCGCTGAACGCCACCAACCAATTCACCTTCAACCTCTCGGTGCCGCTCTTCACCAACCAGATCGTCACGGGGCAGGTGGGCACGGCGGCCGGGCAACAGGCGCAGCTGGAGGCGCAGGCGCGCCTCGCCTTGCTCCAGGGCCGCGCGGATTTCGCCACGGCCTGGGCGGCCTATGAGCAGTCCCGCGCGCTGCTGCGCCTCTATACCGGCGGCGCGCTGAACCGGGCGGAGCTCGCCTATCGCAGCGCCGAACAGGCCTATCTCGCGGGCGGGCGCTCGCTGCTCGATGTGCTGGACGCGCTGCGCACGCTGAACGCGACGCGCGTGGGCCTCAACAACGCGCGCGCCGCCTATCTGACGGCGCTGGCGCAGCTGGAATTCGCGACCGGGGTGAGCGGGGTGGCGGCGCGGCTCTGACCCGCGCCGCCATCGCTCACAGCCAGATATCGGCGGTGTGGAGGATGGTCGAGCCATCCGGCGCAATCCCGACCCCCGCCCTGGCGGGGGCGGGGGTGATCACGCCCGAGGCCACCTCATCGCGCTACCAGCGCGGGAGCGCGCCTGCCAGGCCAGCCAGGCGCCGAGCGGCAGGAGCCAGGCGATCCGCGCCTGATACCGGTCATGCACGCCCGAAAGCGCCCCCGCGGCCAGGGCGTTGCCCAGCACGGCCACCACCAGCGCCAGCAGCACCCCCCGCAGCAGCGGGTCGCCCCGAACCCAGCCGATGGCCAGCAGCGGCAGGGCCAGCAGCAGCACCAGCGGATGCACCCAGCCCAAGCGCCGCCCGGCCTCGGCAAGCCCTGGCCCCTGCTGGCGCGCGGCATCGAAACCCGCCAGTTCGCGTGCGGGAAACGCCGCGGCGATGCGCGGGCGGACGGCCACATCGAGATGCCGCCGGTCCAGCGTGTCGCCGATTCCGGCCGTGACGAGCTGCCGCCGGAAATTGCCCAGGCCCGCGCGCACCACGCCGAGCGGGTCGCGCCGCAGCGTCTGGGCGATGATGGCGCTCGCCTCGGGGGCGAGCAGCATGCCGCCCAGGAAGATCGGCGTGCCCTCCGCCGTCCGGTTCACCGGGCTGTCGGGCGCCCAGAGGAAAACCTCCGCATCCACCGGCAGCCCGCCCGCGAAGGCGCAGAGATACCAGCCCGCCTCCGGGCAGGCCGCCTCGATGGTGCGCGCCGCGGGCCCGTCGGCGATGAGGCGCGCCAGCAGGAAGGTGCTGCCATAGGGCGAGAGGGCGAGCCGCCCGTGGCCGATGAGGTTGGTGCCGAGCAGCAGGAGGATGGCCCCCAGCAGCGGCACGCCCACCGCCAGGCAGCGCCGCCAGCCCAGGCGCAGCAGGACCGCCAGCACGAGCAGCGCCAGCATCACAGGCAGGTTCGAGAGATGCGCGGCGGTGGCCAGGCTGCCAAGCGCCATCAGCCAGGCGCGCTCGGCACGGCCGAGTGCCGCCCAGCCCCAGCCCAGCAGCACCGCGGTCAGCACCGCAACCGGCGTCAGGATGTCGGGCATGACCAGCGCCGCCGACCAGGGCAGGGTGGTCAGCGCCGCGAGCCCCCCGCAGAGCGCGATGTGTCCGAGCGGCGTGGCGCGCCCCAGCACCCGCGCCAGCAGCCAGAGCAGGTGGGAGACGATCACCCCCTGGGCCAGGATGGTGCCCCAGAGCGAGGCATGCTGGTGAAACACCCAGGCGAAGGGCCCGTAGATCCAGGGCTTGTCCCAGATCATCAGCGGCACGCCGGTCTGCGCCAGGAAGGCGCCGCTGTCGCTGAAGAGCAGGGGATAGAAATTGAGGAAGGCCGGCCAGATGAGGATCACGCCGCCCGCCAGGATCGCGGCGAGGGGCATCACCAGCGTTGCGCGGCCGCGTCGTCCTCGCCGCGCGCCGCGACCCAGCGGGCATGGCCTTGGGTGAATTCCTCGCGCTTCCAGAAGGGGGCCTTGGTCTTCAGCCAATCCATCAGGAAAGCGCAGGATTCCAGCGCCGCCTGGCGATGCGCGCTCGCCGTCAGCACCAGCACGATGGGCGCGCCGGGGACGAGGCGCCCCACGCGATGGATCACGGTGCAGCCGGTGAGTGGCCAGCGACCCTCCGCCTCGGCCGCGATCTTGCCCAGCGCGCGCTCGGTCATCCCCGGATAATGCTCGAGGACCATGGCGGCGAGCCCGTCATCGCCGCGGCACACCCCGATGAAGCTCGCGACCGCGCCGATATCGGTGCGGCCCTCGGTCAGGCGGGCCGTCTCGGCGGTGACGTCGAATTCCGCCTCCTGGACGGCGATGCGCGCCATCTCAGCCGCCGGTCACGGGGGGGAAGAAGGCTACCTCATCCCCGTCCGCGACGGGATCGGCGAGGGTCGCGAAATCCTGGTTGATGGCAGCGCGGATGGCCGTGGGGTTGGCGAAGGCCGCTGCATGGCCGGGGCTGAGGGTGGCGAGGTGGCGCATCAACCCGCCGACATCCGCGATGCCGGGCGGCAGGGCCAGTTCCTCACCGCCGCGGCCGATCTTCTCGCGCACCCAGGCGAAATACAGGATCTGCATGGCTCAGCGCGGTGTCGGAACCTGCCGGGCGCGGCCATCCGGGCCGAACAGCGTGGTCGTCGCGCCATCACGAATGGCGAGCCCCGAACCCTGTGGCGAGACGGTGGACTGCACATTGCCGGCGCCGCCGGTGCCCACCACGGGGCCGCCCGGCGTGGTGAAGACCTGCCCCGGCGGGTTCTGCCCGTCCGTCCGGTTGGCCCGGGGCGGCGGGGTTGGTGCCTCGAAGATCGGCGACATCACGGGCGGTGCCGCGCCCGGGGCGCCCTCGAAGCCGCCGCTGGTGCCGCGCGTGCGTGGGGGCGTGGCCTCACCGGTACGCACGCCGCGCAGCGCTTCCTCGGGGTTGGCCAGGGTGGCGCGCGGGCCTTCCTCGACCGGCCAGACATCGCCGGGCTCGGGGCGGAGCGGCTCCAGCGGATCGGACTGGCCGCGGATGCGCTGAACGGTCAGGCTCTCGGTCGGCATCGCCGGGCGCATGCCGCCCCATTGCGGCCCGAAGCGGGTGTAGGTGCCGGTGAGCGAATTCTGCACGCTGGCAAAGCCCGATTCGACGCTGTTGCAGCCCGCCATCGCAACCGTCGCGGTCAGCAGGGCCGCAACCCTGAACGTCGAGTGCTTCAGCCGCATTCGTGACTCCTGGACGGAAAAAAGATGTTGCTCCGCAACATGCGTCGGGCGGCTCGCGATCTCAAGGCCGCTTCATCTGATTGATGGGTGACGAAGTGTGAGGCCGCTCCTCGCGCGCCGCATGGCGCAGCCCGGCGGCGAGATAGTCCCAGCCGGTGATCAGCGTGAGCCCGGCCGCGGTCCAGAGCATGAGCTCACCGATGAGCGAGACCGGCAGTAAGCCGAGGCCGATCACGGCGGCGCCAGTGTCGCCGGCCAGCAGCGTGCCGAGCGCGCCCATCTGGAAGCCGGTCTTCCATTTGGCCAAGGCCGTGACGGGCAGGCCGAAATTGATGCCGGCCAGGTATTCGCGCAGGCCCGAGACCAGGATCTCGCGCAGCATGATCACGATGGCCGGCAGCAGCGCCCAATTGGGCAGCCGGTCGAAGCCGGCCAGCAGCATCAGCGCAGCCCCCACGAGCAGCTTGTCCGCGATGGGGTCCAGCATGCGGCCGAAATCCGAGACGATCTTGCGGTCGCGCGCGATCTTGCCGTCGAAGTAGTCCGTGATGGCAGCGGCCGAGAAGAGCGCGCATGCCGCCATGTCCGCCCAGGGGGCGCGGATCGCGACGAACACCACAAGCAGCGGGATCGCGAAGATCCGCGAGAGGGTGAGGAGGTTGGGCAGGTCTGTCGGCACGGCTTCTATGTAGCTTGGCCAGCGCCAAGGTGGAAATGTTCATATATCCGGCGCGCCAGGGCGGGGCCCACGCCGGGGCAGTTGCCGAGGTCGGTCTCGCTCGCCTGGCGCACGCCGCGGGCCGAGCCGAAGTGGTTCAGCAACTCCCGCTTCACCTTGGGGCCGACGCCGGGCACGTCGTCCAGCTCGGACTTGGTGAGTGATTTGGCGCGGCCCGCGCGATGCGTGCCGATGACGAAGCGGTGCGCCTCGTCCCGCAGGCGCTGGAGGTAATACAGGACGGGGTCGCGCGGCGGCAGCTGGAAGGCCTCGCGCCCGGCCATGTGGAACCACTCGCGGCCGGCATCGCGGTCCACGCCCTTGGCGATGGCGACGAGCGGGATGTCCTCCAGCCCAAGCTCGGCCATCACGGAGGTGGCGGTGGAAAGCTGGCCCTGTCCGCCATCGATGATCACGAGGTCCGGCCAGCCGGGCTCCGACCGGGCCGGGTCCTCCTTCAGGGCGCGGCCGAAGCGGCGCTCCAGCACCTCGCGCATCATGGCGAAGTCGTCTCCGGGCTTGGCTTCCTTGATGGCGAACTTGCGGTAGGCGGATTTCACGAAGCCCGTGGGGCCGCCCACGATCATGGCGCCATAGGCGCTGGTGCCCATGATGTGGCTGTTGTCATAGACCTCGATGCGCTCCGGCCGCTCCGGCAGGTCGAAGAGGCGCTGCACGCCATCCAGCAGCTGGCCCTGGGCGGTGGATTCCGCGAGGCGGCGCTCCAGCGCCTCGCGTGCATTGGTCTCGGCATGGACCACGATGTCGCGCTTCTCGCCGCGTTGCGGGCGATGCAGCTCGACCTTGCGTGAGGCCTTGATGGCCAGCGCCTCGGCGATCAGGGGCGCGTCGGGCACGTCATGGCTGAGCAGGACGAGGGGCGGCGGCGGCAGGTCGTCGTAGAGCTGGCCGAGGAAGCTGCCCAGCACCTCCTCGGGGGTGATGTCGCTCTTGGAATGGGTGAGGAAATAGGGGCGGTTGCCGTTGTTGCGGCCGCCCCGGAAGAAGAAGACCTGCACACAGGACTGGCCGGCCGCCATGTGCAGCGCCACCACATCGGCATCCCCGACACCATCCAGGTTGATGCGCGACGTGCCCTGGATATGCGTCAGGCCGCGGATACGGTCCCGCAGCGAGGCCGCGCGCTCGAATTCCAGGCGCTCGGCCGCGGCTTCCATCTCGGCGGCGAGGCGCTTCTGGATGGTGGGGGTCTCGCCCTCCAGGAACTGCTTCGCCTCACGCACCAGGGCGCCGTAATCCTCGGCGCTGATGCGCTCCACGCAGGGGGCCGAGCAGCGCTTGATCTGGTGCAGCAGGCAGGGGCGGTCGCGCGTGTCGAACACCGTGTCGCGGCAGGTCCGCAGCAGGAAGACGCGCTGCAAGGCCGTGATGGTCTGGTTCACCGCCCAGACGCTGGCGAAGGGGCCGTAGTAGCTGGCGCCCTTGCGCCGCTCGCCCCGGTGCTTGGCGATCTGCGGGAAGGGATGGTCATCCGTGACCATCAGCCAGGGGTAGGACTTGTCGTCGCGCAGGACGATGTTGTAGCGCGGCCTCAGCTTCTTGATGAGGTTCGCTTCCAGCAGCAGCGCCTCGGCCTCGGAGGCGGTGGTGATGACCTCGATGCGGCGGGTCTCATGCACCATGCGCCGCAGCCGCTCGGGCAGGCGGGCGATCTGGGTGTAGCTGGTCACGCGCTTGCGGATCGCCCGCGCCTTGCCGACGTAAAGGACGTCCCCCTTGCCATCCAGCATGCGGTAGACGCCAGGCGAGAGCGGCAGATTGGGCAGCGCCGCCTCGAGGACGGCGAGGCCGCTGGCAGGGCTCCCCTCGGGCGAATCGGCTGATTCCATGGGGTTGCGCTTACCGGGAGGCGGCCGCCGGCTCAAGGCGTTGCAAACGATCCCCCGCTTCTGTGGATAACTCTGTGGGTGATGTTGGTCCGCGGGGAGGGAGATCAGCCTCCAACCGCCGTTTTCGTCACATTGCACCTCATTTGAGCAGAGGGGCAACCTATTGAAATTTCTAATTTATAGTTCAGGCGCTGGCCGCGAATATGTTGCCAATATGAAGAAAGTATTGTAACTTCAAGGCCGCAGTAATTGCTCGCTTTGGCAGTGGATGATTCTTCGAAAGATGACGCGTCAAGGCTTGACGCGGGTTTAGTCGCGCGCTCGCTCGACGGTCACGCCCACACTTTCCGCATCGGCGAAGGCATCCGGCTTCTCGATCGAGACGCGGGCATGAAGCACGCGCCGGTCGCGCAGGGCGATCTCGGCCACGGTCTCGGCCAGGGTCTCCACCAGCAGCACATGGCCCTCCGCGACGGCGGCACGGGCGGCATGGACCAGATGGCCGTAATCCACCACGCGCTCCAGGTTGTCGGGCCCGATGCCGATGGCCGCGCTCTCATCCACCACATCCAGCTCGATGTGCATGCGAATGCGCTGGGGTCCGACCTTTTCATGGGCAAAGACGCCAAGGCGGGCCTGCAACTCAAGTCCGCGCACGAAGACCTTGCGAATGCGGGGCGAAGGGGCGCTCATGCGGGCAAGGCCATGTCAGGGTCCAGAGGTCGAGGGCGGGACGTAGCACCATGGGCGCGCCACGTCATTCCTCCCGGCCTATTCTTCCGGGGCGCCTCCGCCCGCCGGCGACCATTGCAGATGCTGCCCGCCATCGAGATGGATGACCTGGCCCGTGACGGAGGAAAGGCCGAGCAACGCCATCACCGCCGCGCCGATCTCCTCGGGCGAGGTGCCGCGGGCGAGGGGGACGGAGGCGCATTGCCGGTCGAACTGCGCCTGGCTCTGGCGCGGGCTGGGCAAGGCGGGGCCAGGGCCGATGCCCACCACCCGGATGCGCGGGGCGAGTGCCAGCGCCATCTGCTGCGTCAACGCCCAGAGCCCGGCCTTCGAGACGGTATAGGTCACGAAATGCGGGGTGAGCGACATCACCCGCTGGTCCAGCATGTTCACGATCACGCCGTGGCTGGGCGCCGGCAGGCTGGCGGCGAAGTCTTGCATCAGCCGGAAAGGCGCGCGCAGGTTGGGCTCGATGTGCAGGTCCCAGCTGGCGCGCGTCGCGTCGTGCCACTCGTCGCGCTCGAAGGTGCTGGCATTGTTGACCAGCACGCCGAGCGGCCCGAGTGCGGCGCTGGCGCGGGCCACGAGCGTCGCGACCTCGGCCTCCTGCATCAGGTCGGCCGGCAGGGCCACCGCCTGGCGGCCGCGGGCGCGGAGCTCGGTGGCCAGCGCCTCGGCCTCCTGGGCCGAGCTGTTGTAGTGGATCGCGACATCGAAGCCGGCATCGGCCAGCGCCAGGCAGATGGCGCGGCCGAGCCGCTTGGCTCCCCCCGTGACGAGGGCGCGGCGGGGAATATCCTGGCGGATCGGGAGCAAGGGGACCTCTTGGGGGAAGAACAGCGCCTCAACTGAGGGGGGTAGGCAGTTTCGGCAAGAGCATGGCCGCGTAGCCGCCGCGCGGGACGCCAGCCAGCGCCTCGGCCACGGCCGGGTCGCAGAGCGCCGCCAGCTCGCCCGCATAGTCATAGCCGGCCGCGCTGCCGGGGAAGCCGCCGGCCATGGCGGGGTGGAAGTACAGCTCGGTCACGCCCTCGGGCAGCCGGGGCAGCACGCCGCGCAGCCGGGCCGCGCCGAAATGCCCGGACCAGGCCAGGCCCACCACCTGATCGGGCGCCAGCAGGCCCCAGTTCAGCGCGCGTCCACGCAGCGTGCGGCACCAGGGGCGCAGCGCCCATTCCGCCGTGCGTGGGCTGGACCGGTCCACCGCGCGCACCAGCGAACCCGGCTCCCAGGGCAGGCGGATGCAGCGCACGCCCGCACCGGCCGCGGCCTGCATCAGGGCGGCGGCGATCAGTGGGTGCATGTGATAGTGCTTGTGCGCGTTCACATGGTCGCAGGCGAGGCCGGTGGCCGCGAAGCGCTCCATCTGCGCCGCGACCTCGGCCGCCAGTTCCGCCTTGGCGAGCGGCGAGAGCGCCAGCAGCAGGCCCAGCGCCGCCATGTCGTCCCGGAAGCGGCCATTCTTCTGGGTCAGCGCGGGGATTTGCGCGGCGGGCAGCACCGGCACGCCATCGGTCAGCGTCAGGTGCAGCCCCACGGCCAGCTCAGGATTGGCGCGGGCGACGCGCACCCCTTCCTCGAAGCCGGCCTCGCCCACCATCAGGCTGGCGGCGGTCAGCACGCCCTCGCGATGGGCGCGCTCGATCGCCTCGTTGGTTTCGGGCGCGAGGCCGAGGTCATCGGCGGTGAGGATCAGGCGTTTCATGGGGCGCGGGTGGTTTCCACCATCCGGCCATCCGCGCCAAGCCGGTAGCGCTGCGCGCCCCAGGTGACGCCGCCGCGCAGCAGCCCCGCCACCCAGACCGCGGCCGAGAGCAGGTCCCGCACCGGCAGCCAGGCCCAGCGGCGCCAGCCGCCCGGCACCCCCAGCGCACGGTCCACGCCCCGCGCCAAAGCGAGGCGCGCGGCCAGGATCAGGGCCAGCGCGCCGGATGTGAGCCACCCAGGCGCCAGCATGATCGCCAGCAAGGCCCAGGCCAGGGGATGGGTCAGCGCCAGACCCGCATAGCCGGCGGGGTTCAGCAGCCGTACGGTCCGTGCCCAACGAACTTCATGATTCCAGAGTGATGCGAAGCTCTTCTCAGACATGACGTGAGCCGGAATGACCGGCGAGACCACCACCTCCAGCCCCGCCTCGCGCACCGCCACCCCCAGCGCATGGTCATCCGCCAGCAAGGGCAGCAGTGGCTCGAAGCCACCGATGCGGGTGAGCGTCTCGCGCGAGAGCGCCATGGTCGCGCCGTAGCAGCCCTGCGCCTTGCCCATCGCCTCGCCCAGCGCCGCATTCGGCAGGAAGTGCCAGTCAATGCCGAGGGCCGCGAGGCGCGACCAGGCGGCACCATCGGCTGCCTCACCCCGGTAGAGGCAGGTGACGAGGCCGACCCCCGGCCGGGCGAGGGGCGCCGTCACCGCCGTCAGCCAATGCGGCGGGCAGCGCATGTCGGCATCGCTGATGACCAGCGCTGTGTGCTGTGCGACGGCCGCCAGGTGCACCAGCTGCGAGACCTTGCGGTTCGCGCCCAGCACCGCGCCGCCGCTCAGGATTCGGGCCGGCGTGGCGCTGCCGGCCATCGCCGCCTCGGCCACCGGCAGCGCCGCATCGGCCGGGTCGGCCGCGCCGAAGACCACCTCGAACGCTGCGGCGTGGCGCTGGGCCAGGCAGGCGGCAAGATTCTGGGCCAGCCCCGGCTCCGCGCCGTGCAGCGGCTTGAGCAGGCTGGCTGGGAGCGCCGGGGAAACCGGCGGGGCCGTCGCCGCCAGCCGCCGCAACGCACGCCGCGCCAGCAGCGCCTGGGCGGCGCCCGCCAGCGCGAGCAACAAGGGCAGGAGCGCGAAATAGAACGTCACCTTCCCACTATCGCGCAGCGGCCGGGGGGCGGGTAGAGTGGGGAGGTGAAGCCCATTCTCTCCGCGGTCCTCTCGCTGGCCCTGCTGGCGGGTTGCGCCGGCCAAGTCGCACCTGGCAGCGACCCGTCCGACCCCTTCGAGGCGTCGAACCGCGCCGTGCTGGAATTCAACACCTCGCTCGACGAGAACATCATCCGCCCCGCGGCCGAGGCCTATCGCGACACGGTGCCCGCCCCCATGCGCACGGCCCTGCGCAATTTCCTGCGCAACCTGAATGAGCCCGTGATCCTCGCCAACAACCTGCTGCAGGGCCGCATGCTGGATGCGGGCCATACGCTGATGCGGTTCTACATCAACTCCACCGCCGGCGGCCTCGGCCTCTTCGACGTCGCCACCGCCTCGGGAATCGAGCGGCGCACGGGGGATTTCGGGCAGACGCTGCATGCCTGGGGCGTGCCGGATGGCCCCTTCCTGATGCTTCCCCTCTTCGGGCCGACCACGGTGCGCGATGCGGTGGGCGATGGCGTGGATGCGCTGGCAAGTCCGGTCGGGCTCGTCACCGGCGCCACCACCTCCGCCGCCCTGTCCCAGATGCTGGGCGTGGGCCGTGGCGCGCTGGGTGGCCTCGACCTCAGGGCCGAGAACATCGAGACGCTGGACGCGCTGCGCAGCGAGAGCCTGGACTATTACGCGCGGCTGCGCAGCGTGGTGCGGCAGCGGCGCGATGCCGAACTCGGCCGCAGCACCGCGGAGGGGGAGGGGCTTTCCACCCTGGATGATCCGGGTGCCGCGCCGTCCGTCAGCGTGACCCTTCCCATCACGGCCGTGGCCCCAGCGCGCTAAAGCGCCCGGCTCAGCCCCGCGAAGATGCCGCGCCGCATGCCATATTGCGGCGCGCCCACGCCGATGCCGGTGCCGTCGCGCAGCTGATAGACCCGGTCTGCCAGGTTCAGCAGGTCCATCCGCGCGGTCCAGACGCCACCCTCGGGCGTGTTTAATTGCTGGGCGACGCCCAGGTTCACCGTCGCATAGGGTGTGACGGATTCGCTGTTGGCGAAGCCGCGCCGCATCCCGCTGCCATAGACCAGCGTGCCCGAGAGCGTGCCGCCCTCCCAGCCGCGCCAGCTGACGCCGGCCGAGCCGGTGACGAGCTGGTCGTGATCCGTCCGCACGAACTTGCTCTCCACCTGAGCGAGTTCGGCCGCACTCCAGAAATACTGGTTGGAGACGAGGCCCCGCCCCTGCGAGCGGGAGAGCGTCAGGTTCGCATAGGCGAGCCACGGCCCGTCCCGGTAGCTCGTCGTCAGCTCCACGCCATAGACCCGGCCGACGCGGTAATTGTAGGGCGAGAAGATGTAGGCGCTGCCGAATTGCCCGAGATCCTGCATGTCCTGCACGTCGCGGTAGAAGGCATCCGCACCCACCTGCCAATTCTCCGTCAGGCGCTGGCGGATGGCGGCGTTGAAGTAATTGGCGCGCTCCGGCCGGGCCGCGCTCGCCAGCGCCACTTCGGGCGCCAGCGTCGTCCCGGCATAACGCGCCAGCGCCGGCGCCGTCAGCAATTCCGAGGGCGGCGGCGTGAAGTAGCGCGCATAGCCGAGCGAGAGCGTCGTCGCATCGCTCGCGCGCCAGACCAGGTTGGCGCGCGGGCTGAGCTGGCTCGCCTCCACCTGCTGGCGCATCACGTCGAAACGCGCGCCGTAGTTCAGGGTCAGCCGGTCCGAGATCCGCCATTCGTCCTGCGCGTAGATGCCGTAGAGCTGGCCGTAAATCCGCCCGCGCTCCTGGATGGTGAAGGGCGCATCCAGCGTGCCGCCGCCCGGCGCCAGCGGCAGCACCGTCGAGTTGGTGATGTTCTGCGTCACGTCGCGCGAGGCATAGAGCCCCATGCGGATGGTGTGCTCCGCCGCCACGCGCCAGACGCCATCCGCCTGCAAGCCGGCCGAGAGGTTCTGCTTGCGCGTCTCGGCGGCCGCGCCGTTGAAGATCATCTCGCCCACCAGATCCGGCAGGTAGCTGAGCGAGGTCTGCCGCACGAAGCCCGAGACCAGCAGGTCCCATGTGTCGCGGCTGTGCTGGACGGCCACCACGCCGAAGCTGGAGCGCTGCCATTGCCGGGCGCGCAGGGCCGCACTCTCGTAGACATCCTGGCCGAAGGCGGTGAATTGCGGCGGCTGCCCGGGCACGGTCGGCACCTGGTAGCGCGACTGGTTGGTGGCGCCGATGACGGCAAGCCGCGTGAAGTCGTCCAGCTGATAGCCGAAATTCGCGATGCCGCGGATCTGCTGCGTGTCGTTGTTGATGGCATCCCGCGCGCCGGTCGGGTTCTCGAAG
The DNA here is from genome assembly GCA_027488195.1 of Acetobacteraceae bacterium. Taxonomy (GTDB): domain Bacteria; phylum Pseudomonadota; class Alphaproteobacteria; order Acetobacterales; family Acetobacteraceae; genus Roseococcus. The sequence goes on from JAIYCD010000079.1 coordinate 14,265, forward strand.
CCGCGCTGGCTTTGCAGGTAGTTGCCCGTGAGAAAATACTCGAAGGGACCGATGGCGCCGCCATAGGCGAGGCTCGGCTGCACCTGGCCGAAGCTGCCGCCATAGATGCCCACACTGCCGCCCGGGTCCGTCGCACCCGAGCGCAGCTGCAACTCCACGATCCCTGCCGTCCGATAGCCGAACTGTGCCGGCAGCGCGCCCGTCAGCAGCGAGACGGAGCGCAGTGCCCGCGCGTCGAACATCTGGCCGAAGCCGCTGA
>JAIYCD010000296.1 GCA_027488195.1 Acetobacteraceae bacterium
GGAGCCAGCCGGCGGCCCCGCCCGCCCCGCAGAAGGCCCCACCCGCTGCGAAGAGCTCGCCGCCGCCGGCGCGCCGCCTGCCGGAAGTGGCGCCCAAGGCCCCGCCCGCGGCGCCGCCGCCCTCCGCCGAGCATGCCGAGGCGCGGCTGCTGCTGCGCGCCATGATCGCCGCCGCCCGCGCCGATGGCATGGTGGACCGCGCCGAGCGCACGGCCATCGCGGCGCAACTCGACGCCGCCGGGCTGAGTGCCGCCGAGCGCGACGAGGTGCTGGCCGATTTCGATCGGCCGGCCACGATCGAGCAGTTGTCCAATGCCGCGCGCGACCCCATCCTGCGGGCGCAAGTTTACGCGGCGGCCTTCGCCGCGGCGGGCGAGATCAGCGCGGAGGAACGCGCCTGGCTCGACCGCCTGGGCGAGGCGCTGAAGCTGCAACCCGCGGCCCGCCAGGCCATCGAGGACAGATTGGGGAAATGACCATGTTCACGCTCACCACCGCGCAGCAGCGCCTTCGTGACGCCGCGCGCGACCTCGCGCAGGACGCCTTCGCCCAATCCGCCGAGACCGACCGCAGCCTGCAATACCCCTGGCCCATGGTGGCCAGGATGACGGAGGCCGGCTTCATGGGCATGACCGTGCCGCGCGAATGGGGCGGGCAGGGGGCCTCCTACCTCGATGCGGTGCTGGTGGTCGAGGAAATGGCCAAGGGCTGCGCCGTCTGCGGGCGTATCGCGGTCGAGGCCAATATGGGCGCCATCGGCGCCATCATGGCCTATGGCACGCCGGCCCAGAAGCGCATCGCGGCCGACCTCGTGCTGGCCGGCGACAAGCCCGCCATCTGCATCACCGAGCCCGAGGCCGGGAGTGCGGCGGGCGAGATGACGACGACCGCGGTGAAGCGCGGCGACACCTGGATCATCAACGGGGTGAAGCACTGGATCACGGGCGGCGGCGTCTCGAAGCTGCACCTGATCTTCGCCCGCGCCATCGAGAATGGCGTGGAACAGGGCATCGGCGGCTTCCTCGTCGTCCGCAATGGCGAGAATGATCCGGCGAACCTGGTCATCCACAAGCGCATCCCCTCGATGGGGCTCTGCGGCATGCCGGAGGCGGAGGTGCATTTCCGCGATCTCGAAGTGTCCGACGCGATGGTGCTGCGCGCGCCGGGCGGCTTCAAGCGTGGCTTCGGCAAGCTGATGGATGCCTATAACGGCCAGCGCGTGGGGGCCGCGACGGCCGCGCTCGGCATCGCCGCCGGCGCTTATGACCGCGCGCTGGATTTCGTGCAGCAGCGTCGCCAGTTCGGACGGCCCATCGCGGAGTTCCAAGGGCTGGGCTGGATGCTGGCCGACATGTCCATCAAGCTCGAGGCGAGCCGCGCGCTGATCTGGCAGGCGGCAGCGAGCGCCGGCCCCAATGGCTTCCCCGACCGGCTGATGGCCGCCCGCGCCAAGGTGCTGGCGGCTGACAGCGCCGTGGACGTCACCAACATGGCACTCCAGCTCTGGGGTGCCGCCGGCTATTCACGCGAGAACCCGATGGAACGCGCGGTGCGCGATGCGCGGATGTTCCCCATCGCGGGCGGCACTGCGCAGATCCTGCGCAACCAGGTGGCGGAGCAGCTGCTCGGCCGCAAGCTGCCGCAGACGCGCGATGGCATGCTTAAGATCGCGATGGACGAGGCTGCGAAAGTGGCCGCCGAATGAGGTGCCTGCGAAGCGCCGCCTCGCAGCCCGCGGGGCTGAGCGGCCGAAGGGCCGCCGCGGTCAATGCCGCGAATACAAGCGCGCGCCCAGCGCGTGAGGGAGAGAAAGAATGAGGCCCGCCCTCGATCAGCAGGTCACCTTCCTCTACGCCGAGAACCCTGAGGAATGCTGGCGCTTCTATGAGGAGACGCTGGAGCTGCCCCTCGTGCAGGACCAGGGCAGCGTGCGGATCTACGGCATCGACGGCAGCCGCGCCTTCCTGGGCATTTGCAAGGCGCGCGAACCGCGTGCCTCGGAGAACCCGCGCGTCGCAGGCGGCGTGGTCTTCACGCTGGTGACGCAGGATGTGGAGGGTTGGCACGCCTTCCTGGCCGCGAAGGGCGTGACCCTGCCCATGGCGCCGACCTTTTCGGAGGCTTACCGGATCACGCATTTCTTCTTCAAGGATCCGGCCGGCTACACCGTCGAGGTCCAGCGCTTCGATCGGCCGGATTGGCCCGCGCTCTGATCAGGCGGGCGAGAGACGCCGCAGCAGGCTGAGCAGCTGGACGCGCTCATGCTCTGAGAGATGGGCCATCAGCGCGTCATTCGCGCGCATTCCGGCCTGCTGCCCCTCCCGCACCACGGCCTCACCCTCGGGCGTGATGGTGAGGACGCGCAGACGGCGGTCCATCGGATCGCTCGCGGTGCGCATGAAGCCCCGCGCGATGAGGCGGCGGACAACACCCTGGATGGTGGCGGAATCCATGCCGGCCAGACGCCCGAGATGGTTCTGCGTCGCACGGCCCATCTGGGCGAGGCGCACCAGGGTCGCGAATTGAGGGCCCGTCAGGCCGAGGCCCTGGGCGCGGTCCTGGAAGATCGCCTGATAGCGCTGATGCGCGAGCCGCAGGAGGTGCCCCGCTGAGGCGTCCAGGCAGTATTCCGGGCTGGGGGCCACCGACCGGCGAGGGGTCCGGCGCGTCGGATTGATCTCGGGCTCGAGGATTTCGCTCATTGGACCCCGGGGGTTGGTCCGCGTCGTTGCGCTGTCCGTTTCGAAGAGTCAAGCCGGGGCGGGGCCATGATTCTGTGATTGCACTCGCTTAAGGCTTTGGTTAAGGCGACCCAACGAGCCGCATAAGCGGCATGCATCATGGGAGCGAAATTTTTGACCGAAACCGAAAATTCCGGCCGTCGCGGCCTGTTGAAGGCCTCCGCCGTCACCGCCGTTGGCGCCGCCGTTCTGGCCACCCCCAATGTCAGCCGCGCGCAGACCGTCGTCATGCGCTTCCAGTCCACCTGGCCGCAGCGCGACATCTTCCACGAATTCGCGGGCGACTATGTCAGCCGCGTGAACGCCATGGCGGGCGGCCGCCTGCGCCTCGAGTTGCTGGCCGCGGGCGCCGTGGTCGGCGCCTTCCAGCTGCTCGATGCCGTGCATGCCGGCACCTTGGATGGCGGCCATGGCGTCTCGGCCTATTGGTTCGGCCGCAACCGCGCCTTCTCGCTCTTCGGCACCACTCCGCCCTGGTTCGGTGATGCCCATCAGCTGCTCGGCTGGTTCTACTATGGCGGCGGCGAGGCCCTGTATCGCGAGCTGATGCACGACATCCTGCGCATGAACGCCGTGGGCTTCCTGACCGGCCCGATGCCGACCCAGCCGCTGGGCTGGTTCCGCAACCCGATCGAGCGCGCCGACCAGATCCGCGGCCTGCGCTACCGCACCGTGGGCCTCGCCACCGACCTGATGCAGGAAATGGGCGCGGCCGTGGTGGCGCTGCCGGGCGGCGAAATCGTCCCCGCCCTGGAGCGCGGCGTCATCGACGCGGCGGAGTTCAACAACCCCTCCTCCGACCGCGTGCTCGGCTTCCCGGATGTGGCGAAGAACTACTACATCCAGTCCTACCACCAGGCCGTGGAAAGCTTCGAGATCCTGTTCAACCGCCAGCGCTTCGAGGCGCTGCCGGCCGAGAACCAGGCCCTGCTGCGCCATTGCGCCGAAGCCGCCTCGGCCGACATGTCGTGGAAGCTGCAGGACCGCTACTCGCGTGATCTCCTGGCCATGTCGCAGACCCAGGGCGTGAACGTCCGCGCCACGCCGCGCCCCATCCTGGACGCCCAGCTCCAGGCCTGGGACCGCGTGATCGCCCGCCAGGAAGGCGACACCAGCAACCCGAATGCCGGCCCCTTCTTCAAGAAGGTCTGCGACAGCCAGCGCGACTGGTGCCGCCGCGTCGGCAACTTCATGCTGCGCTACCAGGTGAGCCCGGTGGTCTCCTACAACCACTTCTTCGCCCGCGGCTGAGTCGGCGGATATTCAGGACCCGGCCCGGTGAGCCCAGCTCCCCGGGCCGGTTTTGTATCAGGGGAAGGTGAACATGACCGACAGTTTAATCACCGGTGGACTCGCTGGCCTCGTGGTCGCGGCCATCCTCATTGGCATCGCCTTCTCCACGAATGAGCTGGTCAGCCGCTCGCTGCTCGCGGTGGACAAGTTCTCCACCCTGATCGGCCAGATCTTCTCCTGGACCATCATCCTGCTGACGCTGGCCATCACCTATGAGGTCTTCGCCCGGCGGTTTTTCTCCTCCCCCACCAATTGGGGCTATGACGTGCAGTACATGCTCTACGGCACGCTCTTCATGTTCGCCGGCGCCTATACGCTCAGCCGCAACGGCCATGTGCGCGGCGACTTCCTCTACCGCATGATGCCGGCGCGCCGGCAGGCGATGCTGGACCTGCTGCTCTACATCCTGTTCTTCTTCCCCGCGATCTTCGCCTTCATGGTCGCCGGCTGGCACTTCTTCGAGCTGAGCTGGATGCAGAATGAGCGCAGCATGTTCTCGCCCTCCGGCCCCATCATCTGGCCCTTCAAGGGCATCATCCCAATCGTCGGGTTCATCATGCTGCTGCAGGGCCTGGTCGAGGTGGTGCGCTGCGTGCGCTGCATCCGCTCCGGCGAGTGGCCCCAGCGCCTCTCCGATGTGGAGGAGCTGGACCAGATCATCCTCGCCAAGGCGGCCGAGAAATCGCCCGAGGAACTCGCCCGCGAGCTCGCGGAAAACGCCGATGCGGCACTTTCGGTCAAGGGACGCTAACCCACCATGATCTCCGATGCCGGCCTTGGGCTGACGCAGCTCGTCCTCTTCCTCTTCTTCATCCTGCTGGGCTTTCCCATCGCCTTCACGCTGATGGCGATGGGCCTGTTCTTCGGCTATCTCGGCATGGGCGAGCGCGTCTTCGACCTGCTGATCCAGCGCACCTATGCGGTGATGAGCAGCGACGTGCTGATCTCTGTGCCGCTCTTCGTGCTGATGGGCTACATCATCGAGCGCGCAAACATCCTGGACCGCCTGTTCCGCGCCCTGCAGATGGCCTCCGGCAACATCCCGGGTTCGCTCGCCGTCGCGACGCTCGCCACCTGCGCGCTCTTCGCCACGGCCACCGGCATCGTCGGCGCCGTGGTCACCCTGATGGGGCTGCTGGCCTTCCCCGCCATGCTGCGCGCCGGCTATGACGTGAAGCTCGCCTCGGGCGTGGTCTGCGCCGGCGGGTGCCTGGGCATCCTGATCCCGCCCTCGATCATGCTTATCCTCTATGGCGCCACGGCCGGCGTCTCGGTCGTGCAGCTCTACGCCGCGGCCTTCATCCCCGGCATCACCCTGGCCGGCCTCTACATCGCCTATGCCATCGGCATCGCGATCATCAAGCCGGAAGTGGCTCCCCGCCTGCCGCCCGATGCGGTGCAGGTGCCCTTCAGCAAGCTGCTCTGGGCGCTGCTGACCAGCTTCTTCCCGCTGGCCCTGCTCATTGCCATGGTGCTGGGCGCCATCCTGATGGGCCTCGCCACCCCCTCCGAGGCGGCGGCCATGGGCTCGCTCGGCTCCATCCTCCTCGCCATCGCCTATCGCTCCTTCTCCTTCCAGAAGCTGAAGGAGAGCGTGTTCCTGACAGCGCGCACCAGCGCCATGGTCTGCTGGCTCTTCGTCGGCTCCTACATCTTCTCCTCGGTCTTCGGCTATCTCGGCGGCCAGGGCGTGGTGGAGGAGTTCGTGAAGTCCCTCCCGCTCAACACCTTCACCTTCATGCTGCTGGCCCAGGCCATCATCTTCATCCTCGGCTGGCCGCTGGAATGGACGGAGATCATCGTGATCTTCGTGCCGATCTTCCTCCCGCTGCTGGATGATTTCGGCGTGGACCCGCTCTTCTTCGGCATCCTGATCGCGCTGAACCTGCAGACCAGCTTCCTCTCGCCGCCCGTCGCCATGGCCGCCTTCTACCTGAAGGGCGTGGCGCCGAAGCACGTGAAGATCGAGGACATCTTCAAGGGCTGCATGCCCTTCATCTACATCGTCGTCTTCACCATGATCATGGTCTACATCTTCCCGGGCCTGGTCACCTGGCTGCCCGAGCAGCTCTATGGTGGCGATGCCGGCCCGCCCGCCATTTCCATGGAATCCCCGCCCGAGGGCGGCTTCCAGGAGGAGGAGATGCCCGAACTCCCGCCGATGCGATGAGCACGGCGGAAGCCGCCCGCTTCCTCACGGAAGCCTGGGAGACCGGGCATTCGCTGGCCCCCCTGCCAGATGACCTCGCCCCCGCCGATGTGCCGGCGGGCGAGGCCATTGCGGCCGAGCTGGTCGAGGCGCTGGGCCTGCCCGTCTGCGGTGTGCGGCTCGCCCCCGGGCCGGATGGGCTGACGCTCCTCTCCGCCCCGCTCATCGAGCCGCGAATGCTGCGCGTGGGCACGCCCGTGGCGTTATCCGCGCTGCGCAATCCGCGCATCTCGGCCGGCTTCCTGGGCGTGCTGGCGGAGCCGCTGGAGCGGGACCTGCCCGTGTTTTCCGCCTTCCATCCGGTGCTCGACATCGCGGCCACGCGCTACACGGCGGGCGCCCCGGATGCGGCGCATCAGGTGGCGGATCTGGGCGGCCTCGGCTTCGTGCTGGTGGGGAAGCGCTGGATCGGCGACCTGCCGGAGGAAAGCGAGGCGCGGCTCGGCCTGACGGGCGCGCGGCCCCGGCCACTGCGGGCGCCGCTGGCCACCCTGATGCGCCAGGCGGGTGCCGAGGCGATCCGTTGGGGCGGGCTGCCGGCCGGCGCCGTGCTGGTGGTCTCGGGGCTCGCCACCGGCTCGCCGCCGGTCGCCGGGCAGAAATGGGCGGCGGCGATCCCGCCCGTCGGGCGGATTTCAGCCGTCCTCGGCTGACCCTGCCGGTGGACGGCGGGCGCGGGCCGGGGCAGGCTCCGCGCCAGTCCCGAACCCAGAGAGTGACGCAGAATGACCGAGACCAAGACCCGCGCTGCAGCCTTGGCGCGCGCGGCGGAGATGTTCGACACGGGCGCGCTGAAGGCCCGCCTCACCGAATTCGTCGCCATCCCCTCCACCGCGCAGGACCCGGCCTATGAGGCCGCGCTGCACCAATACCTAAATCAGGCGATCCGCCCCTGGGTCGAGCGGCTGGGCTTCACCGTCACCATCCATCCGAACCCGCTCCCGGGCTTCGGCCCCATCCTGACCGCCGAGCGCATCGAGGATCCGGCGCGCCCCACGGTGCTGCTCTACGGCCATGGCGACACGGTGCGCGGGATGGATGAGCAGTGGAGCCCGGGCCTCGCGCCCTGGACGGTGACCGAGCGCGAGGGCCTCTGGTACGGGCGCGGCACGGCCGACAACAAGGGCCAGCACATCATCAACCTGATGGCGCTGGAAGCCGTGCTGGACGCGCGCGGCGGCAAGCTCGGCGGCAATGTGAAACTGGTGCTGGAAATGGCCGAGGAGCGCGGCAGCAAGGGCCTGCGTGAATTCGTGGCCGCGAATGCGAAGCTGCTGGCGGCCGATGCGCTGATCGCGAGCGACGGCCCGCGCGTGATGCCGGAAATCCCGACCATCGCGACCGGCACGCGCGGCACCTTCCACTTTGATCTCGTGGTGAAGCTGCGCGACGGCGGCGTGCATTCCGGCCATTGGGGCGGGCTGACGACGGACCCAGCGGTCATGCTTGCCCATGCGCTGGGCTGCATGATGGACCGCAACGGCAAGATCCTGGTGCGCGACTGGCTGCCGCAGAATGGCGTGCCGGCCGAGGTGCGCGGTGTGCTCCAGGGCTGCGAGGTCGGCGGCGGCGGCGAGGCGGCCACCATCGACGCCGGTTGGGGCGAGCCTGGACTGACGGCCGCCGAGAAGATCTATGGTTGGAACAGCCTCATCATCCTGGCCATGACCAGCGGCCAGCCGCATGCGCCCGTGAACGCCGTGGCGCCCGATGCGCGCGCCCATTGCCAGATCCGCTACACGGTGGACACAGACCCCGCGACCTTCGCGGAGAGCCTGCGCCGACACCTGGATGCGCAGGGCTTCGCGCATGTCGCCATCGAGAATGCCGGCATCCGCATGCCGGCCTCCCGCACGTCGCCCGACCATCCGTGGGTGCGCTGGGCGCGCGAGAGCATCGAGGCCTCGCTCGGCAAGGCGGTGCAGGTGATTCCGAATTCCTCGGGTGGCCTGCCGGGCGATGTGTTCGTGGATCACCTCGGCGTGCCCCTGGTCTGGGTGCCGCACAGCTACAATGGCTGCAAGCAACACGGGCCGGATGAGCACCTTATGCCGGCACCTGCGCGCGAAGGGCTGCTCGCCTTTGCCGGCATGTGGTGGGACCTGGGCGAGAAGGCCGCCTGACGCGGCAGGCTGGGCAAAGGCCTCACAAGGCTTTCCGGCCGCACAGCGGCCGACGCTGCCCAGTCGGGCGTGCGGCTTGGCGCATCAGCGGCGCGGCGAAGCCAAGCGGCCGGAGGCCGCGCCGTGCGGATAGCACGCCTGCGGCGTGCCGCGTCTGAGGGCGTGATGAATTCAGGCGGGCTTTTCGCCCGCCGGCAGCATCCCCTGCCCCAGCGTGAGGCCGCAGGCTTCGGCCAGATGTACCGCATCAAGCAGGAATTCGTGCCGCGTCTCGCGTTCGGCGGCCGCGCTCGCCACCTTCATGTAGGTGATGACGTCCACGCCGATGCCGCCCTCGGTGATGCCCGAGAGGCCGATATCCGTGCGCTCGGCCACGAAGACCTCATCCTCGCGGATGCGCTGGCGCAGCGCCTGGATGAAGCTCTCCAGCGCCTGCGGGTTGGCGCCGCCGGTGACGGGTAGCGTCGTCTTCAGCAGCCGCAGCCGGCGCGAGCCGAGGTTGTTGATGGTGGAATCCGAGAGCTTGCCGTTCGGCACCACCATCACGCTGTCCTGCGCGGTGCGCACGCGGGTGGAGCGGATGCCGACATGCTCGACCGCCCCTTCGATCTCGCCGCTGCTGATCCAGTCGCCGCGCTGAAAGGGGCGGTCGGTCACCAGGATGCCGGCGCCGAAGACGTTGGAGAGCGTCTCGCGCGAGGCGAAGGCGAAGGCAAGGCCGCCGATGCCGAGGCCCGCGATGATTCCGCCCGTCGGGATCGAGAGGAAATGCGCGACGCTGAGGAAGCCCGCCAGCACCACCAGCAGCCGCGCCGTGGCCAGCAGCAGCGTGAAGAGGATATCGTCCGTCGCGGTGGCTGAGCGGCTGGAGATGCGGGCCAGGATGACGCCTGCCGCGCCGAAGACGCGCCAGGCAACGACGCCGGCGGCGAGCGTCAGGCAGATGCCGAAGAAGGGCAGGGAGTAGCGCCGCAAATGCTCGGGCATGCCCACCAGGTCCGGGAAGAAGGCGGCGAGGCTGATGCCGATCACGATGCCCAGCGCCCAGGTGAAGCTGGCGCCGCTTTCCTCGCCCCCCACCATCCAGTCGATGGCCCGCCGGGCGAGGCGTGCGCCGAAGGTGCCCACCAGCGTGGCGGTACCCATCACGAGCAGCCCGACCAGGATCTGCCAGTATTCCGTCTGCCCGATCCGCCCCAGCAACGCGGGCGCATGCGCCTTCGCCAGGCTGCGCAGCTCGAAGAAGCGCGCGGGCGGGATCAGGCCTGGCGGGGTGGCCAAGGGCGGGGGCAGGCTCTCCACCGCATTGAAGATGCGCGCGGCGTCCCGCACGGTCTGGGCCGTGAAGCGCCAGGGCGCCTCCGCCTCCGGGCCGGCCGGGGCGATGACGATGCTGCCATCCGGGTGGCTGAAATGGATGTAGGGCGCACGGTCCGCCCCGTCATTCGGGATGGATTGCAGCCCGATCAGGCCAATATGGTCGAGCGCGCGACGCAGGAATTGCGCGACCATCGCGCCCTCGCCTTCGCGCAGCACCTCGGGCACCGCTGAGAGATCGAGGGCGGCCAGCGCCAAAGCGCGGCCGCCACCCTGCCAATCCGCCATGCCCTCCAGGAAGCTGCGCATGGCGTCGCGCGGGTTGCGCATCTGCCGGTAGGCGTCGGCCGGTGGGAAGCGGCCGCCCTTGAGCACCAGCAGCTGCCGCCGCGCCGCATCGCGCGCGGCTGCGTCGGGCATCGCAAGGCGCCACAGCCCATCCTCGCCGCGCAGCAGGTTGAGCCGAAGCTGGACATCACTGCCCGCCTGGTCCAGCTCAACGGGCACCGAGGCCGCCCCCGTCGCGCGCGGAATGGCGCTGATGCGGAAGGTGGTGAGGTCCATCAACGCGAACAGCTCCTGGACCAGGCGCAGATGCTCCAGCCGCCCCAGCCCGGCCGCCAGCCCGGAGAAGTCCACCGCGCTGATCGCCAGGGCCCATGCGTCGGAGCGGCCACCGCGGGCCAGGTTGGCGCCGACGGTGAATTGGCGGAAGGCGTCGCGCGGGGTGGATTGGTTCAGCCCCGTGCTGGCCGGCGGCCCATTCGTGCGTGAGCCGGTCCACCACTCGCCCTCGTCGTAGCGGCCCGTGAAGCTGGCGCCGTCGCGGTCCATGACGAAGAGGAAGCGGCCGCTTTCGTTGCCCTGGGTCCAGCTGCCTTGCAGGGTGCGGCCCTCCGCCACCGCCTCGATGCGCCCGCCATAGAGGGGATAGCTGCCAGTGACGCGGTCGCCCTCCTGCTGGAGCACGAGGTGGTCTCCGTCATCGCGCCAGCTGGTGATCCAGTCGCCCGTCCAGGGGCCATTGGCGAGGCCTGCGAGCGGCAGCAGGAGCAGCAGCGCGAGGGTGGCGATGCGACGCATGGACCTCATGCCTCCACCCGCTCGCAGCGGCGGAGATAGTCGTCGTTCAGCTCGATGCCGAGGCCGGGACGCGTGGGGAGCAGAGCGTGGCCATCGACCACCTGGCGCTCATAAGGCGCGTCCACGAGGTCGAGCCGGTCATCTTCGGGCCAGACAGGGAAAATTTCCTGGATCACGAAATTTGGGATCGAAAAGGAGAGGTGCAGGCAGGCGGCGGTCGAGATCGGCCCGCCGCAGTTGTGCGGCTGGATGTAGACCCCGTGCGCCGCGGCCAGCGCAGCGATGGCCCGCACGCCCGTGAAGCCGCCGGCGATGCCCATGTCCGGCTGCGCGAGCGAGAGGGCGCGCGCCTCGAAGAAGCGGCGGAAATCGCCGATGGTGGAAAGCCGCTCACCACCCGCGATGGCAATGCCGGTGCGCTCGGCCACCTCGCGCGCCGCACCCGCATCCTCGGCATCGGCCACTTCTTCCATCGCGAAGGGGCGGGTTTGGGCAATGCGGTTCCCGAAGCGGATACTATCCATGGGCCACATGTTGCCATGCAGCTCGACAATGATGTCCATGGCGGGGCCCACCGCCTCGCGCACGGCTTCCACGCGGGCCACGGCGAGGTCTTCCATCACGCGCGTGATGTGGCGATCCACATGGTCGCTCTTGCCCGCCACGTTCAGCTTCATGGGGTCGAATTTGAGGGCGGTGTAGCCGCGCGCCTGCACGGCGAGCGCGGCCTTCGCGTAGTCCTCCGGCGGGCCCAGGCCGCGATACCAGCCGTTGCAGTAGAGGCGCAGCTTCTCGCGGCAGGCGCCGCCCAGCAGCACATGTACGGGCACGCCCAGCGCCTTGCCCTTGATGTCCCACAGCGCCTCGTCCAGCGCGCTGATGGCCGCACCCAGGATGGGGCCGGGCACATGGCCCCAGAAGGTGTCGCGCCGCATCGAATCCGCGATCGCCTCGGTGCGGAAAGGGTCCCGGCCGATCAACTTGGCGCGCGCCAGCTCCCGCACGATCTCGACGGCACCGCGCCCGCCCACGCCATAGGCCAGGCCGATCTCGCCGGCACCGCGGATGCCCTCATCGGTCAGCACCTCCACCACCAGCACGGCATGGGTGGAGGCGCCCTCCTTCATCGGCGGGAATTGCGTACGATAGACGCGGACGGCGGTGACCTTCATGGCCTTGGACTTTCGCTGCTTTGACTCAGTATGCTCCCCTTGTGCCGCGCGCCAAGACCGCGCCGGATGTGGAGGCAACCCATGCAACGACGCCATCTTCTGGCCGGCCTCGGCGCCACCGCCTTCGCGCGCGGCGCGTCCGCGCAGCCGCTGCCCCCGGAAATCCGGCTGCTCGTCCCCTTCGCCGCCGGCGGTGCGACCGACCTGCTGGCGCGCCGCCTGCAGGTGATCCTGGAGCCGCGCGGCACCAAGCTCCTGGTCGAGAATCTGACCGGCGGCGGCTCCATGGTCGCGATGAACCGCCTCGTGCAGTCGCGGCCCGACGGGCGCACGCTCGGCCTCGCCAGCCACGGGCTGATCGCGCAGATCGCGGCCGCCGAAATCCCGCTCCGGCTCGATCAATTCCAGCCGCTGGTCCGGGTGGCGGTGGATCCCTCGGTGATGGTGGTGGGCGCTCGCTCGCCCATCCGGGACATGGCGGGGATGCTGGCGGCACTCCGCACCGGGGGCGGTCCCACCATCGGCGCGGCGGGGCCGCTCGGCACCGTCGGCCATCTGAGGGTCATGGGCCTCGCGCAGGAAGCGCGGGGCGAGTTCACCTATGTCGGCTACCCCGGCGCCGCGCGCGTCGCGAATGAATTGATCGGCGGGCATCTCGACCTGGGCCTGGTGAAACCCAATGACGTCTTCGGCCAGATCCGCTCGGGCGAGCTGCGCGTCATCGCCATCCTGGAGGATGAGCGCCTGCCACAGATGCCGGATGTGCCGACCATTCGCGAGGCGAGCCTTGCGAGCTATCCCTATGGCCGCATGCAGCTCATGACCTATGCGGTGGCGCCGGCCGGCCTGCCGCCTGCGCTCGGCGAGGCGCTGACCACGCTGCTGCGCGAGGCGGTGCTCTCGGCGCCCTTCCAAGCCAAGGCGAATGAGGACGCCTATCTCGCCGACGGGCTCTCCGGCGAGGCGCTGCAGGACGCCATCGCACGCAGCTTCGAGGCGATCCGGACGGCGCAGGCGCGCGCCAGGGTCTGAAAGCCGCCTTATCCGCCACAGCAGGATCCGGACAGCGTGTCAGCCCTGCCGCCAAACTCGCCGGAGGAAGTCACTTGACGTCAGAAGCGCGCTACGCCCATCCCGAAGCCATCGTCGAAACCGCCTGGCTCGCGGAGCATCGCGCGGACCCGAAGCTGCGCGTCTTCGACTGCACCACCTACCTGCTCTACGAGACCGGCACCGGGCGGCCCTATCGCATCGGCAGCGGGCGGCCGGATTACGAGGCGGCGCATATCCCGGGCTCGGCCTTCCTCGACCTGCAGGAGGAGCTGTCCGACACCAGCAGCCCCTTCAACTTCACCTTGCCCGCACCCGATGTGCTGGCGGCGCGCTTTGCGGCCAAGGGCCTGGGCGAGGGGATGCGCGTGGTGCTCTATGCGCGCAAGAACATGCAGTGGGCGACGCGCATCTGGTGGATGCTGCGCGGCATCGGCTTCGACCATGCTGCGGTGCTCAATGGCGGCTTCGACAAATGGACCACCGAGGGCCGCCCGGTCGAAGCCGGCACGCGGCAATACCCCGCAGCCCGGCTCACCGCCCGCCCGCGCCCAGGCCTCTTTGTCGGCAAGGAGGAGGTGAAGGCCGCGATCGGCGATGCCGCGACCTGCACCATCAACGCCCTGGCGCCCGACCTGCACAGCGGCGAGAACCCGCGCTACGGCCGCGCCGGCCGAATTCCCGGCAGCGTGAACGTCCCCGTCGCCTCGCTGGTGGACCCCGCCAGCATGACCTTCCGCGCGCCCGAGGAGGTGGCGGCGATCTTCGCCGCGGTCGGCGCCGAGCCTGCCAGGCGCAAGCTGCTCTATTGCGGTGGCGGCATCGCGGCGACGCTCGATGCCTTCCTGCTGCACCAGCTCGGCCATACCGATCTGGCGGTCTATGACGCCTCGATGAATGAATGGGCGCGGGACGAATCCCTGCCCCTCGAGACCGGCTGAGCGCCGCGCTTCAGACGCTGCGCGCCGTGTAGCTGTGGCCGAGGCTGCGGCCCAGCACGGGGTCGTGCAGCGTCACGCGGAAATCCGCGGCGGGGCGGATGCCGCCATGCACGGCGAGCGTGCCGCCGAACATCAGCATCCCGGGGCCGGTCGGCACCCCGAGGGCGCGGGCCTTCTCCAGCAGGTCTTCCGGGTGGCGCATGGCCGCCACCAGGCCACGCTGGTAGGTGACCCAGGCGTTGCCCTCCCGGATCTCGCTGTGGATTTCAAGCTGGTCCCAGTGCGGCGCCAGCTCCTCCCACCGCCAGAGCGCGGCGCTGATCGGCTTCGGGCACATCTGCTTGGAGACGGGGATGGAATAGGCCTCCACCTTGCGGTCCGTGTGGTCTGAGCCGCAGCCGATGAAGCGGCCCTGGGCCGTTTCCAGGAGGATCCACTCGCCCTCGCCGCTGCTGTCGTGGCCCAGCACGTCCACCACGGCCGCCTGCGTCAGCGTCTCGATGCCGGCGCGGTAGTAGCAGGGGACGGTGGCCGGCGGCGCGATGCCCAGGGCCGCAAGTTCGTCGATATGCTCCTGCAGCTTGTGCGCGTCCCGCCCGGTCCAGCCGGCGATGACGAGATCCGTGACGCCGAGGCGGATGGGTTGGCCATCGAGCGTGAAGTCGAGCATGCGCATGGGGCTGTCCTGGACAATCGGGGAGCCGCATCGGAACATGCCGGCATCAAAAAGGGGAGGGGGCCGCATGGAAGATGTGGGCTTCATCGGGCTGGGCATGATGGGCCGGCCGATGGCGATGAATCTGGCGGCCAAGCAGGTGCCGCTCACGACACTCGACGCCGCGGGCGTCACGCTGGAAGCCGTGCCCTCCGTGGCTGACGCCGCGGCACTGGCGGCGGCGAGCCGCCTCATCATCCTCATGCTGCCCGACAGCCGCGCGGTGGATGCGGTGATGTCCGGCCTGCTGCCAGCCTTGCAACCGGCTTCGCTCGTCATCGACATGGGCAGCAGCGAGCCGGGCGAGACGCGCCGCTGGGCGGCGGCACTGGCGGCGAAGGCCTGCGGGCTGCTGGATGCCCCGGTCTCGGGCTCGGTGCCCAAGGCGCGCGCCGGGACGCTCGCCATCATGGTGGGCGGCGCAGATGCCGATTTCACCCGCGCCGAGCCGGTGCTGCGCGCGATGGGCGAGGCGATCATCCGCACCGGCGCCATTGGCAGCGCACATGCGATGAAGGCGCTGAACAACTACGTCTATGCGGCCGGCCTGCTGGCGGTGAGCGAGGCGGCGCAGATGGCGGAGGCGCAGGGGCTCGACCTCGGCATCTTCGCCCAGGTGCTGAATGCGAGTTCGGGCCGCAACATCGCCTCCGAGACGAAGCTCGCGCAGGAGATCACCTCGCGCCGCTATGCGGGCGGCTTTCAGCTCGGCCTGATGCGGAAGGACCTGGAGACGGCGGGGGGCATCGCGGCCGCCACGGGAGCGCAGGCGCCGCTGCTGGCCCTGCTGCGCGCGCGCTGGACGGAGGCGTTGGGCGAACTTGGCCCGCGCGCCGACAACACCGAGATTCATCGCTACATTACGGGAAACTCGAAGCCATGACCATCAACCGCCGCGCCGCCTTGGCCGCGCCCGCACTGCTCGCGCCGGTACTTGGCCCCTTGGCCGCGTCCGCACAATCCTGGCCCGAGCGGCAGATCCGCATCGTCGTCGCCTTCCCGGCCGGCAGCGTGACGGACAGCCTGGTGCGCAACCTGGTGGAACCCCTCTCGCGCGAGCTGGGGCAGACGGTGATCATCGACAACCGACCCGGTGGGAACGGCGTGGTCGGCACCATGGCGGTGAAGGGTTCGGCGCCCGATGGCTACACCATGGCCGTGCTGAGCGTGACCAATGGGGCGCTCAACACCTACCTGGTGCGCAACCTCGCCTATGACCCGATCCGTGACTTCACGCAGATGGGCTTTCTCGCGGAGGCGCCCTACCTGCTGGTGGTCCCCAATTCCTCGCCCGCGCGGAGTATCGCGGAATTGCTGGAACTGGCGCGCCGCCGCCCGGGCGAACTGACCTTCAGCCACGGCAATGCGAGCGCCTTGATCGGCAGCGAGCTGATGAACCGCCTGGGTGGCGTGCGGATGCTGGCCGTGCCCTCGCGCGGCGGACCGGAGGCGCTGACCGAGGTGCTGGCGGGCCGCATCGATTCCACGCTGACCGATTTCGCCTCCGGCCTCGCGCAGGTGCGAGAGGGGCGGGTGCGCGCGCTGGGTGTCACGACGCCCGGCGCCTTCCCCCTGGCGCCTGAGATTCCGCCGATCTCGGCAACGCTGCCGGGTTATGAGCTGACGGTGTGGTTCGGCCTGGCGGCCCCCGCCGGCACGCCGGCGCCGGTGGTGGTGCGCTTCAATGCGGCGCTGGCCCGCGTGCTGGACCTGCCGGAAGTGCGCGAACGCCTGGGGCGCCTGGGCTTCGCGCCGCGTTCCATGCCGCCCGAGCAATGGCGCGACTATCTGCAGAACCAGATCACGACCTTCACGCGGCTGGCACGCGAGGTGGGGCTGGAGCCGAGCTGAGGGGAGGCGCCCCGCAACCGGTGAGCGGGTTCGGCCGTTCCGACAGCCTTCCGTTGGAGCTCAGCCCATGCCCCGCACGATTTTCCTGTTGCTCGCCGGCGTGTTCCTCATGGGGCAGGGCGTCCCGGCACCGGTGCCGCGCGACATTCCAGGGCCCGCTCCCGCATCCGGCGTGACACCGCCGGAGCGCCTGGAGCGCCAGCCCATTTCGCGCGGCGGGGTTGTCGTGCCGCCGAATGACGGCACGCGCGCCCCGCCGGGCCCTCAGATGCGCTGAGGCGGCCGAGCCTCAGCCGATCTTGTGATCGGCCATCTTCTCCAGCGCCTGGACCATCCCCGAATGGTCCCACTGGCTGCCGCCCATCGCGGCGCAGGCCGAGAAGAGTTGCTGCGCGGAGGCGGTGTTGGGCAGGGCCACGCCCAGTTCCTTCGCCGATTGCAGCGCCAGGTTCAGGTCCTTCTGGTGCAGCTCGATCCGGAAGCCGGGGTTGAAGGTCCGGTTGATCATCCGCTCGGCATGCACTTCGAGGATGCGGCTGTTCGCGAAGCCGCCCATCAGCGCCTGGCGCACCTTGGCCGGGTCGGCGCCCGCCTTGCTGGCGAAGACCAGCGCCTCGGACACGGCCTCGATGTTGAGCGCCACGATGATCTGGTTGGCGACCTTGGTGACCTGGCCCGCGCCATTCTCACCCACGCGGGTGATGTTCTTGCCCATGAGCTGGAAGAGCGGCAGGGCGCGCTCGAAGGCCGCTTCGGGCGCGCCGATCATGATGGTGAGTGCCGCGTTCTTCGCGCCGATTTCACCGCCCGAGACAGGGGCGTCGATGTAGTCGCAGCCCAGCGCGTTGATCTTGGCCGCGAAATCCTTCGTCGCCGTCGGGCTGATCGAGGACATGTCGATCACGAGCTTGCCGGCGGACAAGCCCGCGGCCACGCCATTCGCGCCGAACAGCACACGCTCCACATCGGGGGTGTCGGGGACCATCAGGATGATGATCTCGGCCGCCTTCGCCACCGCCGTGGCGTCGGCCACGATGGTGAAGGCCGCGCGCGTGTCGGCGGAGAGCGAGGCGCGCTCAGGCGCGATGATGGTATGGCCCGCCTTGGCGAGGTTCTGCGCCATGGGCAGGCCCATGATGCCGAGGCCGATGAAACCGATGTTCATGTGGATGTTCCCTGTCCCTTAACCGCGATACTTCGCGAACCAACCCAGGCCCGCGACCGTCTCGGCCTTCGGGCGATACTCGCAGCCGATCCAGCCGCGGAAGCCGCTGGCGTCGATCGCGTTGAAGACGAAATCCCAGTTCACCTCACCCGTGCCGGGCTCGTTGCGGCCGGGATTATCGGCCACCTGCATGTGCGCGATGTAGGGCAGGAGTTCGGCGGCGCGGCGCGCCACGTCGCCCTCGGTGATCTGGCAGTGGTAGAGGTCGAACTGCAGGCCCACGCGGTCCATGCCGAGCCCGTCGATGATGCGCGTCGCTTCCTTGGTGGTGTTCAGGAAGAAGCCGGGGATGTCGCGATGGTTGATCGGCTCGATCACAGGCTTCACGCCGAGCTTGCCGCATTCCTCGGCCGCGAAGTCGAGATTGGCGGCATAGGTGGCCAGCAACGTGTCGCGCGCGGCACCTGCCGGCGTCAGGCCGGCCATGACGTGCAGGCGCGGGCATTTCAACGCCACGCTGTATTCGAGCGCGCGCTTGATGCCCTCGCGGAATTCGGTGCGGCGCTCGGGCAGGCAGGCCATGCCGCGCTCGCCCGCATTCCAGTCGCCCGGGGGCGCGTTGAACAACACCTGCGAGAGGCCGTTGCCCTCCAGGCGCTTGGCGATCTCGGCGGCCGGATGCTCATAGGGGAAGAGGAATTCCACCGCGTCGAAGCCCGCCGCGCGGGCGGCGGCGAAGCGGTCGAGGAAGGGCACCTCGTTGAACATCATGGAGATGTTCGCGGCGAATTTGGGCATTTTCACTCCCTCAGGCGCCGGGCGCCGCCTCCGGCGGCTAGGCTTCGCCCCGCGACGGACCCGGTGGTGGTTGAACCTGTTTGGGCGCGCCGGGCGCTTTGCGCCCGGATGCTCCCTTGGACATAACGCCTTTAGGCGTTGCCGGAGAGGTAGTCCATCGCCGCGCGCACGCCCTCGGGCTTGTGCGGGACGCCCGCGATGCGCAGCCCCATCTCGATCCCCGTCAGCGTGCCCATCAGGTGCAGCTCGCCGATATCGCCCAGATGGCCGATGCGGAAGACGCGATCATTCAGCTGGCCCAAGCCATTGCCGAGCGACATGTTGAAGCGCTCGCCGATCGTCGCACGCAGTCCGTTCGCGCTGTGGCCTTCCGGCAGGCGTACCGCCGTCAGCACGGAGGAATAGTGCCGCGGCTCCTCGCACTGGACCTCCAGGCCCCAGGCGCGCACGGCGCGGCGCGTGGCTTCCGCCATGCGGTCGTGGCGGGCGAAGACATTGTCGAGGCCTTCCTCGAAGATCATGTCGAGCGCCGTGTCCAGCGCGTAGAGCATGTTCGTCGCCGGCGTGTAGGGGAAATAGCCGGTGGCGTTGGAGGCGATCATCGGCGCCCAGTCCCAGAAGCTGCGCGTGAGCTTGGCGGTCTTGCTGGCGGCGATGGCCTTGGCCGAGACGGCGTTGAAGGACAGCCCCGGCGGCAGCATCAGACCCTTCTGCGAGCCGGAGACGGTGACGTCCACGCCCCAGGCGTCGTGCTTGAACTCCATGGAGCCCAGGCCGCTGATCGTGTCCACCAGCAGCAGCGCCGGGTGGCCGGCGGCGTCGATGGCAGCGCGGACTTCGGCGATGCGCGAGGTGCAGCCCGTGCTCGTCTCGTTGTGAACGACGCAGACGGCCTTGATCTCATGCGCCTTGTCGGCGCGCAGATGCGCCTCGATGGCGTCCGGCTCGGCGGCGCGGCGCCAATCGCCCTTCAGGAATTCGGGGCGGATGGCGAGGCGCTCGGCCATTTCGCGCCAGAGGCTGGCGAAGTGGCCGGTCTCGCACATCAGCACGCGGTCATTCGGGCTCAGCGTGTTCACCAGGGCGGCTTCCCAGGCACCGGTGCCCGAGGCCGGGAAGATGATGACGTTGCTCTCCGTCTGGAAGATCTTCTTGACCTTCTCCAGCACCATCTTGCCCATCACGCCGAAATCGGGGCCGCGATGATCCATGGTCGGATTGTCCAGCGCGCGCAGCACGCGGTCCGGCACGTTGGAGGGGCCGGGGATTTGCAGAAAATGGCGGCCGGGGGTGGTGCGCGTCTGGAAATAGGCCATGGGATCCTCCTGGGGTTGCCCCCTCATGCCCCGAACCCGCCCCCTCTGCCAATGAGTTCGGCTTGTGCAGGGCATGAGGATTATCCATCTGGCGCGCGCGCGAAGCGGGGCTAGAAAGGCGCCATGAACGCCATCGCACCCCACATCGGAGATTCCCGCCTGGCCCGCAGGCTGCAAAGCGAGACGGAAGGGGAGGTGCTTTTCGCCCCCGCCGATCGCGGCCGCTATGCGACCGATGCCAGCATCTACCAGGTCGAGCCCATCGGCGTGCTGGTGCCGCGAACCAGCGCCGATGTCGAAGCCGCCATGGCGATCTGCCGGGAGGAGGGGATTCCCGTCCTGCCGCGCGGCGGCGGCACCAGCCAATGCGGGCAGACCGTGAACCGCGCGCTGGTGCTGGACTGCACCAAGCATCTGCGCCGCGTGCTGAGCGTGGAGGGCGATACGGCGCGCGTGGAGCCCGGCATCACGCTGGGCGCGCTGAATGAGGCGCTGAAGTCGTCGGGGAAATTCTTCCCGGTGGATCCCAGCACCTGGCAGCGCTGCACCATAGGCGGCATGGCGGGGAACAATTCCTGCGGATCGAAGTCCATCCGCTACGGGCTGATGGCCGACAATGTGCGCGCAATTGATGCGATCCTCGCGGACGGCTCGCGGCATGTGTTTGGGGAGGGCGCGCCCAACACCGATCTCGTGGCCCGCCTGCACGCGCTGGGCGAGCGCGAGGCGGCCGAGATCGCCGAGAAATTCCCCGCGCAGCTGCGCCGTGTGGGCGGCTACAACCTCGATGCGCTGACGCCGGATGCGCGGGCGAATGGTCGCGGCAATCTCGCGCGCCTGCTGGTGGGCAGCGAGGGCACGCTCGCCTTCTCCGCCGCACTCGACCTCAGGCTCTGGCCGATCAAGCCGCGCAAGGTGGTGGGCATCTGCCAATTCCCGACCTTCCGCCGCGCCATGGAAGCCTCCAAATATCTCGTCTCGCTTGACCCCGAGGCGGTGGAGCTGGTGGACCGGACGATGATCGATCTCGGTCGTTCCATCCCCATCTATCGCGCGACCATCGACCAGATGGTGATCGGCGAGCCGGACAGCCTGCTCATCGTCGAATTCCATGGCGATGATGACGCGAAGCTGAAGCGCCAGCTGGCGCTGCTGGATGAGATGATGGGCGATCTCGGTCTGCCGGGGCAGGTGGTGCATGCGACCGACGCCACCTTCCAGGCGGCCATCGCCGAAGTGCGCGAGGCCGGGCTCAACATCATGATGAGCCAGAAGCAGGATGCGAAGCCGGTCTCCTTCATCGAGGATGCCGCCGTCAGCCTGGAAGACCTGCCCGACTACACCGAGCGGCTGACGGCGGTCTTCGACGAATATGGCGTGAAGGGCACCTGGTA
>JAIYCD010000168.1 GCA_027488195.1 Acetobacteraceae bacterium
CGCGGTTTTTCGTTGCCATCCGGCGCCGGTCTGCGTGCTGGACGAGGTGGATGCGCCGCTGGATGACGCCAATGTGGAGCGCCTCTGTGACCTGCTGGACAGCATGGCCGAAACCGGCACGCGTTTCCTGATCGTCACCCACCACGCGCTGACCATGGCGCGCATGCATCGCCTCTTCGGCGTGACCATGCAGGAGCGCGGCGTTTCCCGCCTGCTTTCCGTGGATCTGGGCGAGGCTGTCGCGATGGCGGAAGGGTGAGTTTTCCGCGCCCTGCCTCGCTTGCCCCACCTCGCTTGACAGTCATGCTGCGCCGCCATAGAGGCAGCCTCGCCTTCCGGCGGAAACTTCAGGAAGGAGCCATGGTGGACGACCGGGATTCGCTGAACAGGCGCCTGAAGGCAGCACGAGACCGCCAAGGTCTCGACAAGCCGAAGGCAGGCCAGGGCGCGCTTCCCACGTCCCCCTGGGGGTTTGGTCTCCGGGCCGGTGTGGAGGTCTTCTCCGCCCTGGTGGTCGGCGTGGGGCTTGGCTTCGCGCTGGATCGGTGGCTCGGCACCTGGCCCTGGCTCTTCATGCTGTTTTTCGTGCTGGGGGCCGCCGCCGGCGTGTTGAACGTCTATCGCCTGTTCAACCCCCGTCCCGGTGCTCGCAAGGATTGATTTTGGAGATGCGCCGTGGCCGTTGAGGGGAAAGCGATTGACGCGCTCGGGCAGTTCGAGCTCGCGACTGCGCTGGGTGCCGTGGGCCGCTCGGTCGGCTTCACGCAGTCCAACCTCTACATGCTCATCTCCGCGGGGCTGATCGTCGCCCTGATGATGTGGGGCATGCGCCACCGCGCCGTGGTGCCGGGCCGCGTCCAGAGTCTGGCGGAAAGCGCCTATGGCTTCATCGATGATATGGTGCTGGCGCAGATCGGCCACGAGGGCCGCCGCTTCTTCCCCTTCGTCTTCACGCTCTTCATGTTCATCCTCTTCGGGAACATGCTGGGCCTCTTCCCCTACGCCTTCACCTATACCAGCCACATCACCATGACCTTCATGATGGCGCTGATCGTCTTCATCCTGATCACCACGGTTGCCATCGCGCTGCATGGCAAGAAGTTCCTGGGCTACTTCTTCCCCGAGGGTGCGCCCATGTGGCTCGCCCCCATCATCATCCCGGTTGAGATCGTCTCCTACCTCTCCCGCCCGATCAGCCTTTCCATCCGTCTCTTCGCCAACATGGTGGCGGGCCACGTGATGCTGAAGGTCTTCGCCACCTTCGTGGTGATGCTGGCGGGCCTGGGCACGGTCGGGCCGTTCATCGCCGTCATGCCGCTCGCGATCAATGTCGCGCTGGTCGGCTTCGAAGTGCTGGTCGCGTTCCTGCAGGCCTATGTGTTCGCGATCCTCACCTGCATCTACCTCCACGACGCGGTGCACCTGCACTAACCCCGCGCCGTCCACACCCGCTTCTCAGCAAACAGAAGGATTGAGAACATGGAAGTTGCTGCCGCCAAGGCCCTCGGGGCTGGCATTGCCGTCATCGCGCTGTTCGGCGTTGGCCTGGGCATCGGGAACATCTTCTCCTCGCTGATCTCCAGCGTGGCCCGCAACCCGGCCGCCCGCGACGTCGTCTTCCCGATCGGCATCCTGGGCTTCGCGCTCACGGAAGCCGTGGCGCTCTTCGCGCTGCTGATCGCCTTCCTCATCCTGTTCGCCTGAGTGCGTTTGGCGGGGCTTCGCGCCCCGCCTTCCTGCCTTTCAGCATCAGGACGATCACATGCCGCAGCTCGATTTCGCCAACCCACTGATGATGAGCAAGCTGGTCTGGCTGCTGATCATCTTTGGCTTCCTTTTTTTCGTCCTGAAGAACTACGCGCTGCCGCAGGTCGCGTCGGTTCTTGACGAACGCGCTGCGCGCATCGCGGCCGACCTCAACGCCGCCCGGGACGCCCAGGCGGCCGGTGAGGCCGCTCTGGCCGAAATCCGGGCCGCCACCGCCGCCGCCCGGGCCGAGGCCCAGGCCGCCATCGCGGCCGCCATGGTCGAGGCGCAGACGAAATCCGCCGCCCAGGCCGCCGAAATCAACGCGAAGCTGGCCGCACAGGTCGCGCAGGCCGAACAACAGGTCCGCGCCGCACGGGACCAGGCGATGGGCGCCCTGCGTGACGTCGCCGGCGAGACGGCGACCGCCATGCTGGCCCGCCTCGCGATCGCCGCACCGGCCAATGATGTGGCCGCCGCGGTGGACCGCGCCGCGAGCCAGGGAGCACGCTGATGTTGCAAGATCCCAAGTTCTGGGTCGCCGCCAGCTTCGTTCTTTTCATCTTGCTCTTCGGCAAGATGGCTTGGAGCCGCGCGACCGCGATGCTCGACGCCCGGGGCGAGCGTATCCGCGCCGAACTCGAGGAAGCGAGCCGCCTGCGCATGGAGGCCGAGGCCATGCTGGCCAGCGCCAAGGCCGAGCGTGAGGCCGCGATCGCCGAGGCCGCCGCCATGATCGAGCGCGCCCAGGCCGAGGCCCAGCGCCTCGCCATCGCCGCCGGCGCCGAGGCCGAGGCCTCGGCCCGCCGCCGCGAGCGCATGGCGATGGACCGCATCGCCGCCGCCGAAGCGAGCGCCGTGACCGAGGTCCGCAACGCGGCGGCCGAGATCGCGACCATCGCCGTGCGCGACGTGATCATCGCCCGGCACGACGCCGCGGCCGATGCGGCCCTGGTTGATGCCGCCGTGACCAGCCTGCCCGTGGCCTTCCGCGCCGCCTGATTTCGACGCCCCTCCCACTCGTCACGATGCCGGCACGGGTCTAGCCTCTGCCGGCATTTTCGTTTTTGGGAGAGTTCCATGTTCCGTCCCTTCCTGGCCGCGGCGGCACTCGCCGTCGGTCTTGGCCTCGCGCCCGCACAGGCAAATCTGTTCCGCTGGGCCAATGACGGCGACGTCAATTCAATGGACCCCTACACGCGGTCCGAGACCTTCCTGCTCACCTTCAACGCCAATATCTACGAGCCGCTGATCCGCCGCGACCGCAACCTGCGCCTCGAAGCCGCGCTGGCCGAGCGCTGGGAGCAGGCGGACCCGCTGACCTGGCGCTTCCACCTCCGTCGCAATGTCCGCTTCTCGGACGGCACGCCCTTCACCGCCGATGACGTGGTGTTTTCCATCGCGCGTGCGCGCGGCCCCGGCTCTAACATCACCTCCTATTTCGCCGCCGTCGCCGAGGTGCGGAAGGTCGATGACTTCACAGTGGACCTGGTCACCCGCGTGCCCAGCCCCATCCTGCCGGAGGAGCTGACCAGCTTCGGCATCATGAGCAAGGCCTGGCTCGAGCGGAACAATTCCCAGCGCGTGGCCGACCTCACCTCGCGCGAGGAGAACTTCGCCACCCGCAACGCCATGGGCACCGGCCCCTTCCTGCTGGTGAGCCGCGAGCCCGACCGCCGCACGGTGCTGGCCCCCAACCCGCTCTGGTGGGACACACCCACGCACAACCTGACGCGCGTGGAGTTCAACGTCATCGCCAATGACGCGACGCGCGTGGCGGCCCTGCTCTCGGGCGAGGTGGACATGGTCTATACCGTGCCGCCGCAGGACATGGAGCGCATCGGCCGCACGCCGAACCTGCGCATCATCCAGGGGCCGGAGCTGCGCACCATCTATCTCGGCATGGACCAGAGCCGCGCGGAATTGCTGAAGAGCGACGTGCGCGGCCGCAATCCCTTCCAGGATGTGCGCGTCCGCCGTGCCGTCTACCAGGCGATCGACGTGCAGGCGATCACGTCGCGCGTGATGCGCGGCCAGGGGCGCCCGACCGGGCAGATCTTCGGCCCGGGCGTGAACGGCTTCCTGGAGGCCAATGATGCGCGGCTGCCGCTCGACCTCGAAGCCGCGCGCCGGCTGCTGGCCGAAGCGGGCTACCCCAACGGCTTCGGCGTGACGCTCGATTGCCCGAATGACCGCTACGTGAATGATGAGGCGATCTGCACCGCCGTCGTCGCCATGCTGGCGCGCATCAATGTGCGCGTGACGCTGGCCGCCCAGACCCGCGCCCGCTTCTTCGCCGAGGTGAATGCGCCCCGCTACAACACCAGCTTCTACCTGCTGGGCTGGACGCCCAACACCTATGACGCGCACAACGCGTTGTTCAACCTGGCCGGCACGCGGGACGGCACGCGCGGCGTGTTCAACAATGGCGGCTACTCCAACCCGGCCTTCGACGCGCTGGTGGACCAGATCGCGGTCGAGACCGTGCCCGCCCGCCGGCAGGAGCTGATCACGCAGGCGACGCGGCTGCTGCAATCCGATGTGGCCTATATCCCGCTGCACCAGCAGCAGGTGGTCTGGGCCGCGCGGAGCAATGTCCAGCTCGTGCAGCAGGCGGATAACGGGTTTCCGCTGCGGTCTGTGCGCATCGGGAACTGACGCCAAGCCCCGCGCAGCCCGTGCGGCGCGGGCTGTCCCGTCGCGATGATTGACGAAAGTCAACACGACGCATTTTGCCTTCCGTGCAAGATGTGCGTGAGGCCTCCCCGTGAAGGGAGGCCCACGCCGAAGCACCGGAAGGAAAGCCCGCATGTCATCCCCGCTCGCCCGCCTTGTCACGGCCGGGCTGTTCGCCCTGGCCCCTGGCCTCGCCATGGCCCAAGGCCAGGCCCCGGCCCAGCCGCAGCGCCCGGCCCAGGCGGCCCGCCCCGCCCCGCCCGCGGCACCCTTGCCCGTGGCCCTGCCGCCCTTCTACCAGCGCGCCCAGGGCCTGACCCCGCGCGGCAAGCTGGGTGAGGTGCTGCAGCGCGAAGCGGTCGCCACCTCCATCCCCAACGCGCAGGCCTGGCGCATCGCCTATGTCTCCTCCGACGTGCAGGAACGGCCGACCATCGCCACCGCGCTTGTCATCGCCCCGCGCGGTCCGATGCCGCAGGGCGGGCGGCCCATCATCTCCTGGGCGCATGGCACCACCGGCACGGCCGCGAATTGCGGCCCGTCCCAGATGTTCGATCCCGCCCAGGGGCTGAACCAGTACTTCATGCCCTCGGGCAATTCATGGAACGACTATGGCGTGCCCGGCGTCGAGACCATGATCCAGCGCGGCCATGTCGTCGTCGCGACCGACTACCAGGGCCAGGGCGGGCCGGGGGCGCATCAATATGCCGTCGCCGCCACCAATGGCCGGGACGCGATCAACGCGATCCGCGCCGCGGGCGCCATGGGCCTCTCCGGGCCGGATCGGCGCGCGATCATCTATGGCTGGTCGCAGGGCGGGGGGGCCACGGTCGCCGCGGCGAGCCTGACCGACTACATCGCCCGGCGCGGGACGGCCTTCGATGGCATCCAGATGCGCGGCTTCGTGGCCATGGCACCCGAGGTCGTCACGGCCGCCATGCCGCCCGGCGAGTTGACCGAAGCGAGTGCGACCGCCTTCGTCCAGGGGCTGATCAGCGGGTTCTCCTCCAACATCTTCGACTTCGCGCATATGTCCATGAGCATCTGGGGCGCCGCGGCCGCCTTCCCGACCGTCCAGATGACGGACATCTTCACCGCCGATGGCGCGCGGGTGCTGGACGGGCTGATGCGGCGCAAATGCATGCATGTGCTGAGCGACACGCTGAACTTCGCCTATGGCACCAGCTACCGCTCCCTGCTGAGCGACCAGCCGACCAACCTGCTCAACTGGGCGCGGGCCTTCGCGGCGGGCAGCGTGGCGCCGGTGCGGCCGGTGGCGCCGGTCGTGATCTACTGGGGCACGCATGACACGACGGTGCCGCCCGCGATGGGGGGCGCGTATCAGCGCCAGATGTGCGGCTTGGGCGGCAATGTCTCCCGCGTGCAGCTGCCGGGCGCGCAAAGCCATTTCACCACGCCCGGCTCGGCGGAGCCCCTGTATCTCAGCTGGATGGCCGACCGGCTGGCCGGCACCGCCGCCCCCAATGGCTGCGCCGAGCTGCAGTAGGGGCGCTCAGAGCTCCGTGAAGGTCAGCGCCTGGCGGGCATCGCCCCGCCAGGGGCCATGGAACATCTGGAGGATGCGGTCGGCCTGGGTCAGGCCGCTCTCCACGATCTCCTGGAGCGGCGCGAGGTAGATCTCCTCGCCCAGGCCGCGCGCCTTCAGGCCGGCCTCGCTGATGGCCAGCGCGTCGCGCGCCACGTCGCGCAGGGAGCGGCCGGCGATGGTCGCTTCCAGCGCGAGCCGTGGGGCATCGGCGCGGAGCTGGTGCATCTCGGCGATGGTCCAGCCCTTGGTCAGAGCGCGCGCGGCCTTCTGTGCCGCGTCGTCATAGATCAGCCCGACCCAGAAGGCGGGCTGCGCCTGGATCATGGCGGCGGAGCC
The DNA here is from genome assembly GCA_027488195.1 of Acetobacteraceae bacterium. Lineage (GTDB taxonomy): Bacteria > Pseudomonadota > Alphaproteobacteria > Acetobacterales > Acetobacteraceae > Roseococcus. The sequence continues at coordinate 6,308 of JAIYCD010000168.1, forward strand.
GGAATCCGAGCCGCGCATCTCCAGGAACTTCTTGAGCCGCACCTCGGTGAAGACGGTGGTCACGTGGTCCGCCACATCGCCCATCGTGGCTGGGATGCCGGGCAGGCTGTCCAGGCCGCCCGCCATGAATTTGCGGAAGCTTTGACCTGTCGCGTCCAGCAGCTGGCCGTCGCGCGCCACGAAATACATCGGAACGTCCAGCACGTATTCCGCGAAGCGCTCGAAGCCGAAGCCCTCCTCGAAGACGAGGCCCGGGATGCCCGTCCGGTCGGGATCGGTGTCGGACCAGACATGGCCGCGCAGCGACTTGTAGCCGGATGGCTTGCCCTCGCGCAGCGGCGAGGAGGCGAAGAGCGCGGTGGCGAGCGGCTGCAAGGCGAGGGAGACGCGCAGCTTCTCCACCATGTCGGCCTCGTCGCCGAAATCGAGGTTCACCTGCACGGTCGAGGTGCGGAGCATCATGTCGAGGCCCATGCTGCCGCGCGTGGGCATGTAGCGTCGCATGATCGCGTAGCGGCTCTTGGGCATCCAGGACATGTCCTCGCGCCGCGCGACCGGATGGAAGCCCATGCCGGCGAAGCCCAAGCCCAGCGGCCCGGCCACCTCATGAACGTCGCGCAGGTGGGAGGCGAGCTCGAGGCGCGCGGCGTGCAGATCCTCCATCGGTCCGCCCGAGAGTTCGAACTGCCCGCCGGGCTCGAGGCTGACCGAGGCCGAGCCCTGCGTCAGGCCGATGACGTTCTCGCCATCGCGGATCGGCGCCCAGCCTTTCGCCTGGATGCCGGCGAGCATCGCGCCGATGCCCTGGTGCGCGTAGTCGGGCGAAGAAAAGTCGCTGCGGCGGAAGCCGAACTTCTCGTGCTCCGTGCCGATGCGCCAGGCGGATTTCGGCTTGCAGCCGGCGGCGAACCATTCGGCCAATTGGCGCGCGGATGTGATCGGCGTGGGATCAGCCTGGCCGGGATTGGACATGCAATTGCTTTCGTTCGTGTCAGAGCCAGATCAGCGCCGGGAATCGAGCGCCAGGGAGATGGCACCCAATCCCGCCACCAGCGCCGTCTCCGCGCGGAGGATGCGCGGGCCCAGTGTTGCGAGCGATACAAAGGGGCGACGGGCCAGATCGTCAAGCTCGACCCTCTCGAAGCCACCCTCGGGGCCGACCAGAAAGCCACAGGGCGCCGTCAGCCTCTCCAAAATGTCATGCAGGGGCCGCGCCTCGCGCCGTTCGGCGGCGACCAGCAGCGGTGCCGCGTCCCAGGCGTCGAGCACGGCATGCAGCGGCCGCGCCTCGCCGATCACGGGCACCGAAAGCCGCTCGCATTGCTCGGAGGCCGCACGCGCGATGTGCGAGAGGCGCTCGGTGTTGCTGTGGCCGGCCACGCAGCGGCGCGTGAGCACGGGCTGGATGAGCGTGGCGCCGAGTTCGGTCGCCTTTTCCACCGCCCAGTCCATCGCCTCGCGCTTCAGGGCGGCGACCAGGGCGCGCAGCTCGGGCTCGGGCGTGGGCGCGCGCAGCCTTTCGCCGAGGCGCAGGGCGCCGCGATCCTTGCGCAGCGCCGTCAGCTCGGCCGCGAATTCGCCATCGGTCGCGTTGAAGGCGAGCAGCGCCGCACCGGGCGCGCGGCGCAGCACATGGCCGATGTGATGCGCCTGCGCCGGGGTCAACGCGATCTCGACGCCCGGCGCGAGCGAGCCTTCGGCATGCAGACGAGGGATGGACATGTGCTCATCTGACGTGCTGCAACAA
>JAIYCD010000318.1 GCA_027488195.1 Acetobacteraceae bacterium
AGGCGCCCCAGCATGACCGCCGGGCGCCTGCTCGGGCTTGCCCTGCTGGCCCTGGCGGCGCTGGCCATCTGGTCCGCGCAATCACTGGTCGTGCCCTTCGCGGCCGATCCGCTGGGGCCGCGCGCCTTTCCCACCACCGTCGCGCTGATCATGGGGCTGTGCGGCGCGCTGCTGCTCATCCCCCGCGGCCCGGCCTTTGAGCGGCCGGAGCGTCTCTCGGCGCCGCCTTTGCTGGTGCTGGTCATGGCGGGCTATGCGCTGCTGCTGGTGCCGCTCGGCTTCCTGCTGGCGACGGTGCTGCTGGCGTCGGGCGTGGCGCTGCTGTTCGGCGCGCGGCCGCTGGCCGCCATCGGGACCGGGCTGATCACCAGCGCCTGCCTTTGGGCGCTGTTTGACCGCGTGCTGGACCTGCCTTTGCCGAAAGGATTCCTCGGCGCATGATGGAGACCTTCGCGGCGCTGGGCGGCGGCTTTGCCGTGGCGCTCCAGCCCACCAACCTGTTTCTCGCGCTGATCGGCTGCATCATCGGGACCGCCATCGGCGTGTTGCCGGGCATCGGGCCGCTGAATGCGATCGCGCTGCTGCTGCCTTTCTGCCTGGCGCTCAAGCTGCCGCCGGAATCGGCGCTGATCCTGCTGGCCGCGGTCTATTACGGCTCGGGTTATGGGGGGCGGATCACGGCGATCCTGCTGAACATGCCGGGCGAACCCTCGGCCGTGCTGACAACGCTGGATGGGCATCCGCTCGCCAAGCAGGGGCGCGGGGGTGCGGCGCTTGCGATCTCGGGCATCGGCAGCTTCGTGGGTGCGACGATCTCGGTCGTGCTGATGACCTTTCTTTCCGTGCCGCTGGCGCGCGTCGCCGTCGCCTTTTCGCCGGCGGATTATGTGGCGCTGATCGCCTTCGCGCTCTCGCTGCTGGGCGCGGTGGGCGGCGGCTCCGCGCCCAAGGCCTGGGCGGCGGGGTGTCTCGGCATCCTGCTTGCAATGGTGGGCATCGATTCCGGTACGGGCGTCGAGCGCTATACCGCGGGCTCCATGGAATTGCTGGGGGGCCTGGATTTCACCGTGCTCGCCATCGGGCTCTTTGCCATCGGCGAGATCCTGCTGCTGATCGAGACGCGCATCCGGGCCGAGGCCGCGAAGCTCGGCCACGGCCAGCGCCTCACCTTCGGCGAGATCCTGTTCTGCTTGCCGGCGATGTTCCGCGCGACCAGCATCGGCTTCGTGATCGGCGTGCTGCCCGGCGCGGGTGCGTCGGTCGCGAGCGCCCTTTCCTACACGGCCGAGAAGCGGCTGAACGAGAGCAACGGAAAATTCGGCCAGGGCGACATGCGCGGCGTGGCCGCCCCCGAGACGGCGGACAACGCGGCGCAGATCGGCAATCTCGTGCCCATGCTCTCGCTGGGCATTCCGGGCTCGGGCACGACCGCCGTGCTGCTGGGCGCGCTGCTCATGTACAACATCACGCCGGGCCCCCTGCTGTTCGAGCAAAGGCCGGATGTGGCCTGGGGGCTGATCGCGTCGATGTATGTCGGCAACTGCATGCTGCTGCTGCTGAACCTGCCGCTGGTCGGCATCTTCGCGCGGCTGCTGACGGTGCCGGCCTGGGTGCTCTATCCCGGCGTGCTGGCGCTGAGCTTCGCCGGCGTCTATGCCGCCAGCAATTCCGCCTTCGACCTGCTGCTGGCCATCGGCTTCGGCATCATGGGCTGGGCCTTCCGCAAGCTGGATGTGCCGCTGGTGCCGATCATCCTGGGCTTCGTGCTGGGCCGCATGCTGGAGGACAATCTCCGCCGCGCCATGTCGCTCTCGGATGGCGATGTCATGGCGCTGCTGGGCTCGCCCGTCTCGATCGTGCTCTGGGTGATGACGCTGGGGGCGCTGCTCTGGCCGCTGCTGTCGCGTCGCAGGGGTGTTGAAGCGGGCCGCGCCGGCGTGTAGGGATGAGGGCGTTGCGGGCGTGGTGGAACTGGTAGACGCGCCGGACTCAAAATCCGGTTCTGGTGACAGAGTGTCGGTTCGATTCCGACCGCCCGCACCACCGCCTCAGGCCACTTCCCCCGCCGCCCAGCCGCTCGCCCACGCCCATTGGAAATTGTAGCCGCCGAGCCAGCCTGTCACATCCACCGCCTCGCCCACCACGAAGAGCCCCGGCACCGCCTTGGCCATCATGGTTTGCTGGGACAGCGCCGCCGTGTCCACCCCGCCCAGCGTCACCTCGGCCTTGGCATAGCCCTCCGTCGTCGCGGGCGTGAGGCGCCAGGATTTCAGCAGGCCCGCCAGGCCCGTCAGCGCGCGGTCCGGCAGATCGGCCATGCGTTGGCCCGGCAGATGCCGCTCGGCCAGGGCCTGGGCGAGACGTGCGGGCAGCAATTCGCCGAGTGCCGTGCGTGGCTCGGCCTTCGGGCGCGCGCGCTTGGCCGCCAGCAGCAGGCTGATGGCATCCTGGCCCGGCAGCAGGTCCAGCGTGATGGCCTCGCCCGGGAGCCAGTAGGAGCTGATCTGGAGGATGGCCGGGCCCGAGAGGCCGCGATGGGTGAAGAGCATCGCCTCGGGGAATTTCGCTACCCCCGCCCGCGCCAGGATGGGCAGGGAGACGCCGGCCAGCGGCTGCATCAGCGCCAATTCCTCGCCACCGAAGGCGAAGGGGACGAGGCCCGGCCGGCGCTCCACCAGCCCAAGCCCGAAGCGCTTCGCCACGTCATAGGCGAAGCCCGTGGCGCCCATCTTGGGGATGGAGAGCCCGCCAGTGGCCAGCACGAGCGAGGCCGCGGTGAAGCTGCCGCGATCGGTGGTGACGATGAATTCCGTCCCGCGCGCGATGTCCGTCACGCGCGTTTCCAGCCGCAGCTCGACACCCACCGCCTCGGCTTCGGCCAACAGCATCGCCACCACCTGCCGCGCCGAGCCATCGCAGAACAATTGCCCCAGCGTCTTCTCGTGCCAGGCGATGCGGTGCTTCTCGATCAGCGCCAGGAAGTCCCGCGCGGTGTAGCGGGACAGCGCCGAGCGCGCGAAGGCCGGGTTGGCGGAGAGGAAGCGTTCGGGGCGGATGTCGCGGTTGGTGAAGTTGCAGCGCCCGCCGCCGGAAATCAGGATCTTCTTGCCCGGCGCCTCGGCATGGTCGAGCAGCAGCACGCGGCGCCCGCGCTGGCCGGCGCGGATGGCGGCCATCAGGCCGGCGGCGCCAGCGCCGATGATCAGGACGTCAAAGGTGTTCATCGAAAATCCAAGACAAGGGCTTTGCCCTTGGACCCACCAGGAAACTCAGTTTCCTGGACCTTCCTTCATAAGCCGTAGGTCACGCGCCGCGTGTTCGATGCGCGCAGGTTGCGCAGCCGCGCGAGCGCCCAGAGCGGAAAAATCCGGCGATATCCGTGGTAGCGGAGGTAGAAGACGCGCGGGAAGCCGGTGCCCGTATAGTCCTCCTCCGGCCAGTCGCCGTCTTCCTTCTGGCGTTCCATGAGCCAGGCGGCGGCGCGGCTCACCGCCTCATGCCCCGCCTCGCCACAGGCCATCAGCGCCAGCATGCCCCAGGCCGTCTGGCTGGCCGAGGAGGGCGCGGGCACGCGCGGATCGGGCCGGGTGCCGCCGCGCGCGGGGTAGCTCATGCCATCCTCGCCCCAGCCGCCATCGGGGTTCTGGTTCTTGACCAGCCAGGCCACGGCGCGGCGCATCGCGTCATGCTCGGGCGGCAGGCCGGCGGCGTTCAGCGCGGTCACGGCCGACCAGGTGCCGTAGATGTAGTTGACGCCCCAGCGGCCATACCAGGCACCATCGGCCTCCTGCTCGCGCAGCAGGTATTCGATCGCGGCCTTGGACGCCGCCTCATCGCCCCGGCCCAACTGCGCCAGCATGGCGAGGCAGCGGCCCGAGACATCGGCCGTCGGCGGGTCGAGCAGGGCGCCATGGTCGGCGAAGGGGATGTGGTTCAGGTAGTGGAAGGTGTTGTCGGCGTCGAAGGCGCCCCAGCCGCCGCCGCGCGACTGCATGCCCACCGTCCAATCCGTCGCGCGCTCGATGGCGCCGTCGAGCGCCGTGTCATCGGGGGTTGCGGCGCGGTAGCGATCCATCGCCAGCACCACCACGGCCGTGTCGTCCACATCGGGGTAATGGGCGTTCTCATACTGGAAGGCCCAGCCGCCGGGCTGGAGGTTGGGCCGCTTCCAGGCCCAGTCGCCGCGCACATCGCGGATTTCCCGGCCCAGCAGCCAATGCAGCCCGCGGCCGACCGCCGCCTGCTCGGCCTCGCCCCCCGCCTCCAGCAGCGCGTGGCTGACCAGCGCCGTGTCCCAGATGGGCGAGAGGCAGGGCTGGACGTAGGTCTCGTCGGTCCCGGGGCGTTTCTCGACGAGCTTCTCGATCGCCGCCCAGGCGGTGACCATGCGCGGGTCATCCTGGGCCACACCCAGGCAGTGATACATCAGCACCGCATTGGCCATGGCGGGATAGATGGCGCCAAGCCCGTCCTCGCCGTTCAGGCGCTCGGTCACGAAGCGCTCGCAGGCTTCCTCGGCGCGGGCGCGGTGGGTGCGGGGGAAGAGCATGCGGGCGCGGTGCAGCGCGGAATCCAGCCCCTTGAAGAGCGAGGCCCAGGGCTCGGCCTGGTGGGCGCCGCCGGGCCAGTCCTTCACCTGCTCGGGCGGCATGCGGAAGAGCTCGTCGATGGTCACGCCGCGCGGGTTCTGCGCCACGGGACGGCGGGCCATGACGACGGTCAGCGGCACCAGCACGGTGCGGGCCCAATAGCTGATCTTGCTGACATGGAAGGGAAACCAGCGCGGCAGCAGCATGATCTCGGGCGGCATCATCGGCACGGCGCGCCAGGGGACGGCGCCGAACAGCGCGAGTGCCGCGCGCGTGAAGACATTGCTGCGCTCGGCCCCGCCAGCCGCCAGGATCGCGGCACGGGCCTCGGCCATGTGCGGCGCATCCGGCGCATCGCCGATCAGGCGGAGCGCCAGATAGGCCTTCACCGAGCAGGAGATGTCGAGCGGCCCGCCATGAAACAGCGGCCAGCCGCCGCCGGCATTGGCCATCTGCTCCGCCTGGAGCCGGCGCAGGTAGCGGCCGATCCCTGCCTCCTTCTCCGGCTGAACATGGCCGAAGAAGTGATGCAGCATGAGGTATTCGGAAGGGATGGTCGCATCCGCCTCCAGCTCGAAGACCCAATGGCCGTCTGGGCGCTGGCAGGCGAGCAGGTGGCGCGCGGCAGCGGCGACCGCCCGGTCCAGCGGGTCGCGGGCCTGACCGTCATGCCCTGTATGCGGGTGCGGCAGCGCCCCCGCTGTCAGGTTCGGCATGATGTTCAAGTGGCGATACCCCTTGCTCCCGCTCCGCAGGTGAATCTCTCAAACCTTCCGATAAGGCATTTCAACCCCATGCCGGAAGGGTGCAAGCGCGTGTGTTGCCCCGACTTCATTCGCGCGACAAGGCCCGGCCCTTCCAGACCCCGCCCCGGCCCCGCCATTCGGCCCAGGCGGAATCAAGGGTGAAGGCCAGGTAGAAGGCGGCGATCAGCGGCAGCAGGATGCCGCGCTCGACGGCCAGGCCGAAGCGCCGGAGCATGGGCGCGAAGGCGACCACCATGGCCCCCCAGGCCACGGCGCCGAGCCATTGGGCGCCGCCCGTGCCGAACAGCGCCAGCAGCGGCGGCGCGAGAAAGACCAGCGCCATGGCCAGGACCATGCCGGCGAGCAGGGCCGGGTTGTAGCCGAGCTGCGCATAGGCGGTGCGGGCCACCATGGCGCGGATGGTGCCGAAGTCGGGATAGGCGCGCAGCGAATGGACGCGGTCCGTCAGCCCGAGCCAGATGGCCGAGCCGCCCCCCTTCATCAACCCCGCCAGCGCGCAGTCATCGATGATCCTGCCCCTGATCGGCGTGAGGCCGCCGCGCGCCTCAAAGGCCGCCCGCCGCAGCAGCACGCAGCCGCCCGCCGCCGCCGCCGTCCGTGCGGCCGGGTCATTGGACCAGCGGAAGGGATAGAGCATCTGGAAGAAGAAGACGAAGGCCGGAATCATCCAGCGCTCGGCCGCACTCTCGCAGCGCAGCCGCGCCATGAGGGAGACGAGGTCGAGCCCGCCCGCCTCGGCCCGCTGCACCAGCCGGCGGAGGCTGTCCGGCGCATGGGTGATGTCGGCATCGGTGAAGAGCAGGAATTCATGGCCGCGCCCCGCCACCGCCTGGAGGCCCTGGTCCAGGGCATGGAGCTTGCCCGACCAGCCGGGCGCGCGGCCCCGGCCCTCCAGCACCTCGGCGCCCGCCGCCCGCGCCAGGGCCCCGGTGTGGTCGGTGCTGCGGTCATTCACGACAAGGATGGAAAAGCGGCCCGGATAGTCCTGCATGACGAGGCTTCGCACCGTCGCGCCGATGGTGTCGGCCTCGTCGCGCGCGGGAATGATGACCTGCACCTCCGGCCAGTGCGCGAGGGGGGGCAGGCGCAGGGCGTCACGGTCATCGTCGCGGGCGCGCCAGAACATGCCGCGGCCGAACAGCAGCACGGCCCAGGCGAGGCAGGCCGCAGCCGCCAGCCAGGTCATTTGCGCAGCATCCCCGCCTGCTCGAACCAGGCGATGGCGTCACGCACGCCCTCCTGCCAGGGGCGGGCCGTAAAGCCCAGGACGCGCCGCGCCTTCTCGGCCGAGAAGAACATGTGGTGGCCGGCCATGCGCAGCCCGTCCAGCGTCAGCATCGGCTCCCTGCCGGTGAAGCGGGCCACGGCTTCGCCCGCCCATGCCAGCGGGAAGAGCGGCGCGCGGGGCAGCCGGATGGGCGGGCGGTGGCCGCGCTCGGCCGCGATGAAGCGCAGCATCTCGGCCAGGCTCACATCCTGCCCGCCCAGGATGTGCCGCTCGCCCGGCGTGCCATGGTCCAGCGCCGCCACCACGCCCGCCGCGCAATCAGCGACATGGACGAGGTTCAGCCCGGTCTCGACATAGGCGGGCATGCGGCCGAGTGCCGCCTCCAGGATGACGCGGCCGGTGGGCGTCGGCCGCACGTCATAGGGGCCGATGGGGGTGGAGGGGTTCACGATGACGGCGGGCAGGCCCACCCGCTCCACCATCGCTTCCACCACGCGCTCGGCCTCGGTCTTGCTGCGCTTGTAGGGGCCGATCGCCTCCTCCGGCATGGCGTAGTCGGTTTCCGTGGCAGGCGTGCCATCGGCGCGAGGGCGGAGCGTCGCCACCGACGAGACATGGACGATCCGCGGCACGCCGGCCTCCAGCGCCGCCTGCATCACGGCCGCGGTGCCGATCACATTGGTCTCGCGCATCTGGCCGGGATTGGGGACGAAGATGCGGTAATCCGCCGCCGCATGGATCACGCCGCCCACGCCGGCCATGGCGTAGATCAGGCTCTTCTGGTCGGTCACGGTGCCGAGCGCATAGGAGATGTCGAGCCCCTCCAGCCCCTTCCGCGCCGCCTGGGGGCGGACCAGGGCGCGCACCGCATGGCCCTGGGCGAGCAGGGCGCGGGCGAGGGAAGCGCCGAGGAAGCCTGTGGCGCCGGTCAGCAGGATGGTGGTGGGCGGCATGCGGCCTTGTGGCCGAGGTGCAGCGTCCGGTCCAGTCGGGCTATAGGGGCGGCATGATCCCGCGCCGAATCCTCTTCCTCGCCCCCATGCTGCCGCTTCCGGCTTTCGCCCAATCCGCGGCGGCGGAGGCGGTGGAGCGCTTCCACGCCGCCCTCATCGACGTGATGCGTGACGCGCGGCGCCTGGGGGTGCGCGGCCGCTACGATCGGCTGGCGCCCGTGATGGCGCAGGCCTTCGACCTCGCGGCCATGACGCGCATCGCCGTCGGCCCGCCCTGGACCGGGTTTTCGCCGACCGACCAGGCGGCCCTGACCGAGGCCTTCACCCGCTGGTCCATCGCCACCTATGCGGCGCGCTTCGACGGCTTCTCGGGCGAGAGCTTCACCACGACCGGCACGCAGGTGCAGCCCAATGGAGATGCCCTGATCCGCACCACCCTGAACCGCACCGGCGGGCAGGAGGCGGTGGTGCTCTCCTACCTGCTGCGCGGCAATCCGCCGCGCATCGTGGACATCTACCTGACCGGCACGATCAGCGAGCTCGCCTCCCGCCGCGCCGAATTCACCACGCTGATCCGCGAGGGCGGGGCCGAGCGGGTGACGCGGGAATTGCAAGCCCGCACCACGCGGCTGCTGGGCGGCTGAGGTGGCCCTCGCCTCCCGCATGACGGGCTCCCGCTTCTGGCTGCGTGACGCGCGCGCCGCCGCCGGACTGATGGACGCGCCGCCCGGTCTGGCCGACCGCGAAGGCCTCGTGCGGCTCGACCTGCGCGTGGAGGATGGCCGCATCGCCGCCCTGGCACCCCTCGGCACCGCGCCGCCCGAGGCGCCCAGCCTGGAGGGTGGCCAGCTCTGGCCCGGCTTCGTGGATGCCCACACCCATCTCGACAAGGGGCATATCTGGCAGCGCGCCCCCAATCCGGATGGCGATTTCGCCGGCGCCGTCAGCTCCGTCATGGCCGACCGCGAGGCGCATTGGGCCGAGGCAGAGATGGAAGCCCGCGCCGATTTCGCCCTGCGCGCGGCCTTCGCCCACGGCACCACGGCCATCCGCACGCATCTGGACAGCTATTTGCCGCTGGCGCGGATGAGCTGGCCGCTCTTCACCCGGCTGCGCGCGGCCTGGGCCGGGCGCATCACGCTGCAGCTCTGCTCCATCGCGCCGATGGAGCGCTTCCTGGGCGATGAGGGCGAGGCGCTGGCCGACATCGTGGCGGAATCGGGCGGGGTGCTCGGCATGGTCACGCGGCTCGGCGGTGATTTCGCGGCGCCCCTGCCCGCCGACTTCCAGCCGATGCTGGACCATTTTTTCGCGCTTGCCGAAGCGCGCGGCCTCGACCTCGACCTGCATGTGGATGAGAGCGGCGAGACCGGCGCGCGGGCGCTGCGCGAGATCGCGGCCACCGCGCTGCGTCGCCGCTTCAAGGGGCGCATCCAGGTCGGGCATTGCTGCGCGCTGACCCTCCAGCCCGAGGCGCATCAGCGCGAGACCATCGCGCTCATGGCCGAGGCCGGCATGCGCGTCGTCGTGCTGCCCATGTGCAACATGTATCTGCAGGACCGCGTGCCGGGCCGCACGCCACGCTGGCGCGGTGTGACCCTGGTGCAGGAGATGCGGGCGGCGGGCATCCCCGTCTCGCTCGCCTCCGACAACACGCGGGACGGTTTCCACGCCTATGGCGATCTCGACATGATGGAGGTGTATCGCGAGGCCACGCGCATCCTGCATCTGGACCACCCTTTCGGCGATTGGCCACGCGCCGTGACGGCCGAACCTGCCGCCACCATGGGTTTGGATGCGGGCCGGCTGGGCGTGGGTGCGCCAGCCGACCTGGTGCTGTTCTCGGCGCGGCACATGACGGAGCTTCTCTCACGCCCGCAAGCCGACCGCGTGGTGCTGCGCGGCGGGCGGGTCAGCACCGCCGCCCTGCCCGATTGGCGCGAGCTGGACGCCTGGCTCACGCCCGCGCGGGCGTGACCTCGAAGGGATGGGCGGCGAGGTAGGCCGCCCCCGCGCGCAGCACCAGCGAATCCGCCAGCCGCGGCGCGGCGAATTGCAGCCCGACCGGCAGGCCCTCCCGGCTCAGGCCGCAGGGCACCGAGATGGCCGGGCCATGCGAAAGGTCGAAGGGGTAGGAGAATTCCGCCCAGACCAGCCAGTCCCACGGGTGCTGCGGCCAATGGGCGGGGATCTGCCGCCCCACCTCGAAAGCCGCGACCGAGGCGCTGGGCGTGACCAGCAGGGCGTAGCCGGCTTCCTCGAACCAGTTGTTCACCGCGGCAGCATAGGCGATGCGGCGGCCCTGCGCGGCGTGGGCGTCCATGAAGCCGTAATCGCGATAGGCCTCGGTGCAGGCGACCAGGCCCGGGTCCATCTGCGCGGCCTCCTCGGGCGTCTTCGCCAGGAAGGGGCGCATGCCGAAGCCCCACATGTCCCGCTCCAATGCCGGGCCGGTTGGGCCCCAGGGCGGCGTCACCTGCTCGACGATCGCGCCCAGCGCCTCCAGGCGCCGCACGGCCATGGCGCAAGCTTCCGCCACATCCGGGTCCACCCGCGCATGGCCGAGATCGGGGCTATAGGCGATGCGCAGGCCCTTGATGCCGCCCGGCTCGATCCCCGGCGCGAAGCGGTCCGGCAGGGTGGTGTGGTCCAGCGCATGCGGGCCCGCGATGACGGAGAACATCAGCGCCGCATCCTCGACACTGCGCGTGATGGGCCCGGCATGGGAGAGCGCGCCATTGTTCGGCACGGGCACATAGGGCACGCGGCCATAGCTCGGCTTGAAGCCCACCACGCCACAGAAATGCGCAGGAATGCGGATGGAGCCCGCGCCATCCGTGCCGAGATGCAGCGGCCCGCAGCCGGCCCCGCACAACGCCGCCGCGCCGGAGGAGGAGCCGCCCGCCGTGCGGCCGTGCATCCACGGGTTATGCGTGGCTCCGGTGAGCGGGCTGTCGCTCACCGCGGTCCAGCCCTGCTCGGTGCTGGTGGTCTTGCCGAGCAGGATGGCGCCCGCCCTGCGCATCCGCGCCGAGACGGGCGAGTCCAGCTTGGCCGGCGTGGGGTCCGAGAGGCGCGAGCCGCGGCGCGTGGGCAGGCCCGCGATGGATTGCACATCCTTGATGGTGGCCGGCACGCCGTGCAGCGGGCCGAGTTGATCGCCGCGCATCACCGCCGCCTCGGCCGTGCGCGCGGCGGCGCGGGCGCCTTCCTGATCCAGGGCAGCGAAGGCGTTGAGCGCCGGGTTCCTGGCCGCGATGCGCGCCAGCACCGCCTCGGTGATCTCCACGGGCGAGGCGCGCTTGGCGCGCACCATCGCCGCCAGTTCGACCGCCGAGGCGGTGGCCAGGTCCGTCAAAGCGTGAGCCCGCCATCCACCACAATGGTCTGGCCCGTCACCATGGCCGCACCCGCCAGCAGGAAGACCATCACCTCGGCCAGGTCCTCCGGCTCGCAGCGGCGCTTCAGCACGGCGGCGTCGATCGAGCTGGCGCGCTCCTCATTGCTCCATTCCACCGTCCAGCTGGAATTCACGGCACCGGGCGCGATGGCGTTCACCCGCACCTCCGGCCCCAGCCCGCGTGCGAGGTTCTTCGTCAGCGAGATCACGCCCGCCTTGGTCGCGCCATAGGCCATGGAGGAGCCGGCCGAGTTGATGCCCGCGATGGAGGCCACGGAGACAATCGCGCCCCGCGTCTTCTTCAGGTGCGGCGCCGCCGCCTTGGCGCAGCGGAAAACGCCCAGCAGATTCACTTCGATGACCGAGGCCCAGAGCTCCTCCGTCAGGCGGTCCAGCTCGGTGGGCTTGATGGTGGTGCGGGTGCCGGGCGTGCCGGCATTGTTGACGAGGTAATCCAGCCGGCCGAGGTCGGCCGCCGCCTGATCCACCATGCGTGGACCATCCTCGGCATCGCCCACATTGCCGGGGGCGGAGATGACGTCGAAGCCCAGGGCGGTGAGTGCGGCCACCTGCTCCATCCCGCGGGGGTCATCGGCCAGGTGGTTGATCGCCACCTTGCAGCCATTGGCGGCCAGCATGCGCACGGTGGCGAGGCCGATGCCCGAGGCGCCGCCGGTCACCAGCGCCGTCTTGCCCTTGAGGTCGTACTTGATCATGCCTTGTTCGCCTTCACGTCGAAGCCCGCCATGTATCCGATCTTGCGAAGGCTCTGCTTGAGCTGGATGAGCTTGCGGTCGCGCTCCTCAAACAGCTCGGCCGGCGGGCGGCCTTCCCAGTCGTAATAGCCGCGGCCATCCATCACG
>JAIYCD010000112.1 GCA_027488195.1 Acetobacteraceae bacterium
CGAGCCATCCTCAGCACCCCTGTATGAGGCGCGGATCGTCCGCCACGGCGCAAGCGACACCGAGATCGAGGTCTGGCAACTGCCGTCTCTGGCAAGCCCTCAGCTTTCGGCCCCGCGTCGCCTCGCCGGGCTTCGGGGTCGAAACCTCGACCTTGTGGAGCACCGGGTCCTGAAGTCGCTCGCAGTGGCAGGGGTGAAGTTCGCCCCACTTGCTGGGCGTCGGGAGGCGCGGCCCTTGGGGGAAGATGTGGCGTTGAGGCTTGGGTTGCTGTTCCGCACTCTCGCGCCCATGCGGAACCGTGATTCCATGCGGGCCGTGGCCGAGGGTATTGAGGCGATGGGAAGGGAGGAGGCGGGCTATTGGCTCGGGATGGCCATGCACCGGCGCAATCCTCGCCGGGTCCTAACCGCCCTGCGTTATCTTCTGACAGACCCAAAGCCGTCTCGGTAGGGCCTGCTCACAGCCCAGCTTGAGGGCGAGGGAGGCCGGTTTCTCGGCCCCGGCACGCAAGATCGGGGCGTTCACAAAACCCTACCGCTCGGCCGAGCGCCAAGCCATTGAATCCGGCGGCTCGGCAGGGCGCTCGACACTGCGCCTAGAATCATCCGTTTTTGTTGACACCCCGCGTGGCCATGCTTGGGTCGTCAGATGCCGCCGTCCCCCCGACCATCTCCGCCACGCCGTGCCGCCCTATACGTCCGGGTCTCAACGGACCGGGGTCAGACCACCGATAATCAACTCCAGCCCCTGCGGGAGGCCGCAGGGCGCCTCGGCTGGGAGGTGGTGGGAGTCTTTGGGGACGAAGGCATCAGCGGCGCCAAGGGCCGCGACAAGCGCCCCGGCTACGATGCGCTGCTGCGCGCCGTTACCCGCCGAGAGGTGGAAGTCGTCGCAGTGTGGTCAGTCTGCCGCATCGGTCGAAGCCTCCCTGACCTCGTCGGGTTCATGTCCGAGTTACAGTCTTGCGGCGTCGATCTCTTTCTCCACCAGCAAGCACTCGATACCGCTACGCCCAGCGGCAGGGCGCTGTTCGGCATGTTGAGCGTGTTCGCTGAGTTCGAGCGTGCAATGATCGCGTCGCGAGTGCAGGCCGGGCTGGAGCGTGCCCGTGCCGCCGGTCGGCGCCTCGGGCGTCCGCCGGTCTGCCCTGCCAAGGTCGGGCGCATCCGGGCCGCCCTCGCGGAGGGCCGAGGCGTGCGGGAGACCGCGCGGCTGCTCCGCGTGAGCCCGGCCAAGGTGAGTGAGGTGCGGCGCCTCACGGCGCGCTCGGCTGAAGGGCCGGACATCCAATGACCGGCTACGCCGCGCGTGCAGCGTCGTGACCAAGAGCGAGTTCAACCGCCGATGGCGGCAAACCCTTACCCAGAGCAAGAAAGCCCTGCTCCAGAAGGGTGTCCTGACGCCCCTTGTGGTTGTTGTGGGCCGTGACCGGGAGACGCGGCTGTTGCCGCTCGACCTGCGGGACAACTCGGCAAGCATGCGAAGCATCAATGCAGCGCGGCTCTTGGCCATTTCCATCGATGCCGAACTTGCACTCTTTCGCGGGGAAGTCTGGGTTGTCGTCGGTGGCGAACTCGTTCAAGGCGTGACACCGGCCTCTTCCGACCGGCGCGTGGAAGCGGTGGCGGTCGCCGCCGCTGCGCGCGTCGGCGCGGGCGTCGAGCGGCGTCTGAGCCTCAGAGAGATAGTGCGCGGGGAAGACGGCAGACCGCCTGCGCTGCGGGATCTCAAGGGTTCAAAACACGCGCGCTCTGTCGGCGGCGTGGACGGCTGGATGACCGACCTACTCCCGCCAAGGCGCCCCTCGCCGGACGAGCAGGCACTCGCCGGGCTAATGCTGGCCGCGATGGCGGGCCGCGCGGCGGGCTAGAGGATCTCGATGGACGCGACGCCGGGCGCCAGTCGCGCCGCGAGGCCAACCCGGATCGCAACGAGCGTCTCGGCGTCGCGGACGTCGATCCCTAGCCCGCGCCGGACTCGGACCTCGCCGCACACGGCCGGAATATCACGTAAGATTTCACGCGCGAGGCCAACGTCTTCCGCGTCAAGTAGAGGAAGGCTGAGGTCCTCCTTGTGCCGCTTGCCTACTAGGCCGGGCGGGCAGGCAAGCCGGACGAGAATCAGATCGGCTTCGTTGCGGCAGGCGATGGAGGCGTGCCACTCCTCGCCTGCATAGGTCACGCGGAGGTAGCCCACCGCCTCCAGCACCTCGTCCACCGCTTCGGCGTCCTCGGCCGCTGTATCGATCAGCACCCTTTGCCATTCGTCGCTCGTCATGCGTCGCCCTCCGTCGCGATGATTTAGCTACGACAGTTCAGCCAGCCGGTAAGCTCTCACCATACGCGCGTTGGGCGACGTCGGCGTCGCCGCTCCAGCATCGAGCAGCAGATTTCGGATGACAAAGAGCCGGGTCGAGGTAGCAGTCGACCATGACCCGTGCGCTGCTTTCCCCCGAGCCGATCCACGCGCCCCCGCGCCGCGACCCGGCGCCGCTTTTGGCATTTTGGCGCGACCTCGCGCCGTTGGTAACAGCGATGCTGAAGGCTCGCCCGACATGGGGCGCCCGCCTCGTCCTCGCTCCGCCTGAGGCGCTGCACGCCCTCGCCGCTTACCTGCGCCATCGGCTTGCTATCGACGGAGCAGGTGTCGATGCGGCCACCCTCGCGGCGTCCGTGGACAACCACCATGTCCGGGACCTCCTCCGAGAAGCTGTCCCTAATGGGCATCCTCGCTTCTATCGTCTGCTGGCGAAGTGCGGGCCACGCGCGCAGGACCTCGGCACCTATGTCGCAATCAATGCCATCCTCCACGGCACGCTCGGCGCGGCGCTCCTGCGGCGGCATCTCGTGACGGCGTCCACCGTCGCACTAGTTCTGCGACTGGCGGCGGACCCCGTCCTTGCGGCCTGTAGCGAAGGCATCCTGCAGAACGAGGGCCATCTGTGCAATCTGGAGACGGCCCTCATACTTCTCCGCGCGCACGGCCTCGCGCGGGAGATTGAAGACGTGCCAGAGGGTTCAGGCTGGCGCGCGGTTATGGCGCGCATCGCCGCCGACATTGGTAGTGCAGAATGCCCCCCCGCGCCGTTCCCAACTCCTGCGGGTTGGTCACAGCCGCGCCGATGGTCCGAGATTTCGGCTATCGGCCACAAGACGGAGAACTGCCTCGCGTCGCCACTCGCCTACAGCATCTACTTGGATGCGTGGATCGCCGGTCGGATGGTGATCTTGGTCGGGTTGGGAGGTGGGGGGCTTGCGACTGTCCAGCAGGCCGGACGCGGCGTGTGGTGGATTTCAGAGATGAGCCTTCACCAGCCGCGCGACCTTGTGAAGCGCCATGAAGCAGAAGAGAAGCTGCGCGACGGCCTCGCGGCGGCGGTGGAGGCCGGAGGCGGACGGATGGCGGACAGCGATCCTTGGGCCTGCATAGCTGCGCTGTTTGCTGCGGCAGACAGGTGACGTCAGAACGGAAGAGACGAGACAGCCCAGCGCAGGCTTTCCATCCACACAGCTAAATGTCGGGATGCGAAAGGCTGAAGAACGCAGGGGCCGTGCTGCCCGGCAGACCGAGATCATCGATGCGCTGAAAGCGCAGGGGGCCGTGGACGTAGCGGAGCGGCTAATGCGTTGCGCGGCCGCCCACTCTGCGCGGCGACGTGATGCTTGGCCTTGGCGCTGCCGAGGCGCCGCTTGCGCATGGTGCGGCCCAGCGGCCGCACGTCGCTGGTGGCACGGCATCCGCCGCTGGGCGGAAGCAGCTACGAAGGCGGCTGTCGCAGTAGCTGTGATTCCGGCTGGCCGCGTCGGTGCCGCGCCTCGCCTTCGCCGCGCTCTCCGAGATATCCGGGACCGCGCAGCTAGGAATGACCGGCGGTGGCAGGCCGTGGCTATTGCCGGGATGCTGGTCGCAGACGGAGGCGCCGTGGTGCTGGTTGTTCACAACGCCTCCATCCCACGTGAGACGATTGAGCGCGCGCTCCAGCGGCGTTGGCCCGCTGTAGTCTTTCCCAAGGTCCTTCCAGACCCAGACTTCGCCTTCCCTGCGGAGGCGGCCGTCCAACTCGCAAGCCTCCGGCGTGGCGTCGAGCCACTACGCGCCATAGTGATGCCGCAACGCCTGCTCTCGCCGGGTCGCAACCCGCATGATCGCGCAGCGCGAGAGCCCATGCCGATGACCTTCGCAATAGGCGTCGACGCGGAATCATTTTGGGGACCTCCCCTCGGCGCGCATATCTTCAGACGATGAATGATATTCAACGTCGCAAGGAGATCGCGTTGCGCGCGGACGGCGACACGCCCGCTGTCCGACGCCTTTGGAATTGCGCTCAGGTGCGGAACCATCGGGGTGACCTTAACCAGTGCAACCGCCCGCCTTGCCCGAGATGCGGAGAGTTGTCCGGCAACCGGTTTGCCAAACGGGCGGTGTTTCCATTCACGAGCATTGCAGCCGAGGCGGGCTACTCACTGCACTATCTCACCATCATACTACCACCTACGGCGGACATCTGGGTCGCAGGGCGGTTGCTCGACCAAGCGAAGCGCACCGTGAAAGACTGCATCTTGGGCGTTGCCCGGAGATGCCCGGTCTTCGAGGGATCCTTCTTCTCGGGTGGCTACGAGATGGGCCTGATCCACGACAACAAGTTCGAGTGGATGAGTCCGGGGAAGCAGCAGACGATGGGCGCGCTGGGCTTCCCTCACGGCGAGTCCGGCGGTCCGGTCTGGCTGCCTCATCTCCACCTCGCCCTCGCGCTTCCGCCGGGCGCTGACATAGCCACCGCGCGCGCGGCGCTTGCCCGGTTTTTCCCAGCCTACCGGCAGATCGATGTCCGCGCGGTGGACGGTGGGGGCGCCGACTGCGAGGTGATGAAGACGGTGATGCGCTACCCCCTCAAACACGAACTGCGGCTTGATCTGCAGGAGGGCCTGCCCGTCGTGTCGTGGGACACAGAGGAGGTGACGACCTACGCGCGCTGGGCAGAGTCGTTGTCCTCCCACGGCTACCGTGGCTTGCGATTCATGTCTGGCAGGCAGCGTTTCCTCGATTCCATGGCCGACAGGCTTGATGCGGCCCACGCGGAATGGGAGCGGGAGATGTTGGCTGAGGATGAGTGGCTTTTCGGTGCGGGTTCGGGTGGATCAGATGCCGATCTTGATCCCGACATGGGAGATGTTGGACTACCAGATCACGATGGCCGATCTGCCGTTGATCAGGGTGTCTTCTCGTCATCAAATGGGGGGGTCTCTACAACTACAACCAGACCGGGACTCCCCCGATGCACTGCCCGATGCGGCCGAACGACGGCACCGGCAGGGGCAGCGCGCACGGCTAGGTGGGACAGGCACGGCAGTTCAGCGTCCTGCCGTGGCCCGCCGCTATCGGGTGCGGTTTGAAGCCTTCATCGCAGCATGGTGAACAACAGGCCGGACCACCTGCTCTACGCTTACTTAGCTTCACCAAAAAGTGGGTTGATTCACCTCGCCATGGTCAGGGTGAACGTGCGGTAGGCGATGCGAGCTTGCTCCGCTTCATCGCGCGTCCTGAGCAGGAAGGCGGCCCAAGCCTCCATCATCAACCGGCGATGCGCCAATAACTCGCCACGCATGTAGTCGCCGCGCACGCCGGGAATGATATGGCCCAACGCAACTTCAGTCTCTTCCAGATCACCGCCCAGCCATTCTTTCGACCACGTCGAAAACGTGCTGCGCCAACCATGCACGGTGGCGTTCACCCCCTGTCGGCGGGCGGCCATCAAGAGGGTATTCTCCGAGAGTGGCTTGGCAATCTTGGCGCCCGGAAAGATGAAGTCGTCCACACGCTTCATCTGCTGCGCTTCCACGAGGATCGCGGCAACGGCACTGCTGAGCGGCACGAGCACCGTGTTGCCCTTCGTGCCGGACAAAACCGCTTCGCCCGCCTCCAGCATTCTTTCCGGCGGAACTGACCAAGTCATCTCATCATGGTCAATCTCGTGCCATTGGGCGAGGCGAGTCATCTTCGTTCGCGCGGCTGTCATCACGGTGAAGCGCAGGGCGAGTGCGCCGCTCCCGGTTGCGCTTGCGATTTTGGCGAACGCCGCCGGGGCATCGCGCCAGTTCACCGCTGCGTAGTGTTCGGTCTTCCTGATCTTGGAGGGCGCTGGCAGCAGGTGCTTGAGATTGCCGTCCCAAGTGGCCGGGTTGTGCCAATCCCTCCATCGCCTCTGTGACAAGACGAACTCAGCGGCGAGGACATCCCTGATCCGCCCCTGCACCCGCTTCGCCGTCTCCGTTTTTGTCTTCCAGATCGGCTGCAGCACCGCCAGAATCTCCGCAGTGGTGATTTCACTACAGGGCCTCGCACCAATCTGCGGATAGGCGTGGGTGCTGAGCGTTCCCTTCCACGCGAGCACGCTCTTGGGGTCCTTCCATTCGGGTTCCTTCCGCTTGATGAAGTCTTCCGCAGCCTCGCGGAACGTCCGGACTTCGAGCGGAGTGACTATGGCGGCTGCAAGGGGGTCACGGCCTTGGGCAATCTCCGCGCGGATCGCGGCGACCCGGTTCCGGGCCTCGGTCAGCCCCACCTCCTTCAAACTCCCCAGCCCTTTTTCCCTGTTCACGCCGCAGAAGCGGTAGCGGAGCAGCCATGACCGCTGGGTCGGAGAGTTGACCTGCAGGTAGAGACCCGGCACGCCGGTGATCTTCCACTTCCGCATTTCCGTGCATGCGGCGATGGCCTTTGCATTGGCAGGCAGGACACCCTTCGAGGCCTGCTTGGACAGAGGTGCCGCTGCGTTGCCTGCCGTGCGGCTCTTCCCCAGCGCCTTCTTGCGTGCCCGGAGCATCTTGTGCCGCTCCGCAAGGGCGGCATCGTCCAATTTCGTTCGCGTAGAGGAAGCCGAGGCTGGAACGCCTGCACCAGCCAACGCTCGCTTTTGATCGTGCAAGGGTTGCGTCATCAGGCGCAGCCCTCCTCTTGAACCAGCCTCCGCAGCCCCGCCAGCGGGATGAGGGTGCGAGCCCCAAGCTTGCGGGCGGGCAGTCGTCCAGCCTTGATCGCGCGGTAGATGCTGGACCGGCTGATGGAGGTCATGCGAACGGCCTCCTTGATGGAAACGGTGAGTGGCTCGGCGCCGCTGGTCTGGGTCATTCTGAACATCTTCAGTCTAGGTTGGCCCACTATGGGAATGATGTTCAAAATGCATAGACTCACGCCCGATTTCAAGCCCCAAAATGGCCAAATTCCACAGTCAAACTGATTTTATGAGTGTAAACTATACATCCTAATACTACCACGAAAGACCCATTTATTTGATAAATACGACGCCTATTTGCACATCAACTATCGTGATGCGCGCGTTTGAATCGCATGTCGAACAGTATTTTTGATCTGGCAGAAATGAGATCGGCGCCAAAACGCCATTTGGAGATGGGATCGCCGCGTGACGATCCCTCACGCCGCCCCAGCCCGAGGGCGCGTGATCCAAAGCGAATCAGAGTGCCTGATCTCGGCGGCGGCCGTTCGGGTCATCGGCGCTTGTGGGTCAACGCGGCCTTGTGGGTAGTGCTGGGAGCGATTGTCCTAACACGGGCGCTGGGCCGCCTTGCTACCCCCTACCCCTTCCCATGCTTTCGGGCCGGTTCTCACGGAAATCGGATGGCACGGCCGGGGACTCTGGCTGCGTGGATTCCGTGGTAAGTCCTTGATTTTCCGAAAACCGGGCATGAAAAAAGCCCGCTTGCTGGCGGGCTTCGGAAGGCGATGAGGAGGGACTGGCGGAGGGGATGGGATTCGAACCCACGATAGGACTTGACATCCTATAACGGTTTAGCAAACCGCCGCCTTCGGCCACTCGGCCACCCCTCCGCAAGGGCACTCAGATGAGCTTGAAGTTCACACGACGTATGCAAGTCGGGTGATACAGGCCAAGCCCCGCGCCGTCAAACGCTCTCAGCTGAGCGCCACCTCGAAGCCGCGGGCCGTGGCCGGGCGGGCCATCATGCGCTCATACCAGGCCGCCACGTTCGGCAGGTCGTCGAAGGGGACCTGGTGCCGCTCATGCCGCCAGGCCCAGCCCAGGATGGCGAAGTCGGCGATGCTGGGCTCGCCCGTCGTCGCCACGAAGTCACGGCCTGTCAGGCGCCGGTCCAGCACGCCATAGAGGCGCTTGGTCTCCGTATGGTAGCGGGTGAAGCCGTAGTCGCGGGCGGGACCCTCGGGCTGCATCAGGAAATGATGCACCTGGCCGGGCATGGGGCCAAAGCCGCCCATTTGCCACATCAGCCATTCCATCACCGGCACGCGACCCCGCAGGTCCTTCGGCATGAAGCGGCCGGTCTTCTCGGCGAGGTAGATGAGAATCGCCCCGCTCTCGAACACCGTGATCGGCTTCCCTTCCGGCCCGTCCGGATCCTTGATGGCAGGAATGCGGTTGTTGGGCGAGAATTCCAGGAAGTTCGGCTCGAACTGCTTCTTGTTGCTGATGTCCACCGGCACCACGGTATAGGGCAGGCCCATCTCCTCCAGCGCCACGCTGATCTTGCGGCCATTGGGGGTATTCCACGTGTGGAGTTCGATCGTCATGGGCGTGCCTTTTTTCCGACAGGGGGTGACGCGAGAATGCCCTATATGAACCCCTCAGCACAGGACCCCCACATGACGTCCCGCCCTTCCGCCGACACGCTGGCCCAGCTCCGCTACCAGGCCGAGAGCCGCTCGGTGGTGCTGGCTTATCTGATCTGGTTCTTCCTGGGATATGGCGGCGTGCACCGGATGTATCTCGGCCGCTGGATCAGCGGCTTCCTCATGCTGGCGCTGTTCGGCGTCTCGCTGCTGCTGACGCTGGTCTTCATCGGCTATCTGGGGCTCGGGCTCATCATGCTCTGGTGGGTGATTGATGCGCTTCTGATCCCGGGGATGACGCGTCGGGCGAACAACCGGGTGATCGACAGCCTGGCACGCTGAATTCTCATCGGGCTGCGGTAACGCGGCCGGGTCGGCGGCGTTTGCCTTCACGCGCAAGCATGGAGGATTGCCGCATGTCGGACGTGAAGATCGAGATCGAGGGCGACAGCGACGCTGCCGTGGCGCTCGCTCTGCTCAGGATGATTTCCACCGCGGAGGGCAAGGACCAGGACGGGGACCGCTAGTGGTTCCTGGAAACCTTCGCCGCCTGCCTCGCCGTCGTCCGCGACGCCGAGGTCATGGAGCTCGACGACCTCGAAGAAGATGAAGAGGACCAGGAAGACGAGCCGGCGAACTGAGCCGCGGCCGGGCGGTCAACCGCCCGGTTCGCCCAGCTTCGCCTTCAGCACCTCATTGACAAGGGCGGGATTTCCCTTGCCGCCCATGGCCTTCATCGTCTGCCCCACGAAGAAGCCGAACAGGCCGGCCTTGCCGCCGCGATACTGCGCGACCTGGCCCGGATTGTTCGCAAGCACGGCATCCACCGCCACCTCGATCGCGCCACTGTCCACCACCTGTCGCAGGCCGCGTTCATCCACGATGGCGGCCGCACGCTTGCCCTCGTCGAACATGATCTCCAGCACATCCTTGGCGATCTTGCCGTTGATGGTCTTGTCGGCCATCAGATCCAGCAATTCGGCCAAGGCGGCAGCGGGCACGGGGCTTTCTTCGATACCGAGGCCGCGCTTGTTGAGATGGCCGAAGAAATCCCCCGTCAGCCAATTGGCGACGGTCTTGGCGTCACGGCCTTCACCCAGCACCGCCTCGAAGAAGGTGGCGGTTTCCTTCTCGATGGTCAGCACATGCGCGTCATAGGGTGAGAGGCCGAGCGCCACATAGCGCGCGCGGCGCGCATCCGGCAGCTCGGGCAGCGTGGCCTTCAGGCCATCCACCCAATCCTGCGTGAAGATGAGCGGCGGGAGGTCGGGGTCGGGGAAGTAGCGGTAGTCATGCGCGTCTTCCTTACTGCGCATGGAGCGTGTTGTGCCGCGCGCGGTATCGAACAGGCGCGTCTCCTGCTCCACCGTGCCACCGGATTCCCACACCTCGATCTGCCGCCGCGCCTCGGCCTCGACCGCCTGCATGACGAAGCGCACGGAGTTGACGTTCTTCACCTCGCAGCGCGTGCGGAACTCCTCACCCGCCTTGCGGACGGAGACATTCACGTCGGCCCGCATCGAGCCCTCGTCCATGTTGCCGTCGCAGGTGCCGAGGTAGCGCGTGATCTGGCGGATCTTGGCCAGATAGGCGCCGGCTTCCTCGGGCGAACGGATATCGGGCTCGCTCACGATTTCCATGAGCGCGACGCCGGAGCGGTTCAGGTCGATGAAGGACTTGGACGGGTGCTGGTCATGCTGGGACTTGCCCGCATCCTGCTCCAGATGCAGGCGCGTGATGCCGATCTGCTTCACGCTGCCGTCGCCCAGCGTGATCTCCACCACGCCCTCGCCCACGATCGGGTGGGCGAACTGGCTGATCTGATAGCCCTGCGGCAGGTCGGCGTAGAAGTAGTTCTTGCGGTCGAAGCGGGACCAGAGGTTGATCTTGGCGTTCAGCCCGAGGCCGGTGCGCACCGCCTGCGCGATGCATTCCTCGTTGATGACGGGCAGCATGCCGGGGAAGCCCGCATCCACGAAGCTCACCTGGCTGTTGGGCGAGGCGCCGAAGGCCGTGGCCGCGCCGGAAAACAGCTTGGACTTGGAGAGCACCTGCGCGTGGATTTCCAGGCCGCAGACGACCTCCCAATCCCCGGTCTCGCCCTTCAATGTGTAGCTCATGCCATCACCTGCGGCTTGGCGGTGAAATTCGCCGCGCGCTCGATCGCGGCACCCACGGCGAAGACGGTTTCCTCATCGAAGGACCGGCCGATCACCTGCAAACCAAGCGGCAACCCCTGCCCGTCCAGGCCCGCCGGCACCGCGAGGCCGGGCAGGCCCGCGAGGTTGGCGGTCACGGTGAAAACGTCGTTCAGATACATGGTCACAGGGTCATCCTGCTTCTCATCCATCGGGAAGGCGGCGGACGGCGTGGCGGGTGTCACGATGGCGTCCACCTTCTCCCACGCATTCGTGAAGTCGCGCGCGATGAGCGCGCGGACCTTCTGGGCCTTGAGGTAATAGGCGTCGTAATAGCCGGCACTCAGCACATAGGTGCCGATCATGATGCGGCGCTTCACCTCGGCC
>JAIYCD010000071.1 GCA_027488195.1 Acetobacteraceae bacterium
AGACGCCCTCCAGCTCCAAGAGCAGATCACCGCTTCGGTGTCCCTGCTGAGGAGGCATCTTTGACTGGGATGCTTCCCTCATTCGCCTCGCCGAACTGAACGCGAAGGCCGAAGACCCCGCCCTGTGGAATGACGCCACCGAGGCCACCAAGCTCATGCGCGAGCGCGGCCGCCTGGTGGAGCAGGTGGAAGGCGTGCAGCGCCTGGAACGCTCCGTCGCCGATGCGCTCGAACTCATCGAGATGGCCGAGGCCGAGAGCGACGGCGCCACCGCCGATGCCGCCGTGGCCGATCTCATCACCTTCGCCGCCGAAGCCAAGCGCCGCGAGATCGAAAGCCTGCTCTCGGGCGAGGCCGATCAGAACGACGCCTATCTCGAAGTCAACGCCGGCGCCGGCGGCACCGAGGCCCAGGACTGGGCCGAGATGCTGATGCGCATGTATATGCGCTGGGCCGAGCGGCGCGGCTACAAGGTGACACTCACCGAGCAATCCGAGGGCGAGGAAGCCGGCATCAAATCCGCCACGCTGCAAGTGACGGGCGACAACGCCTTCGGCTGGCTGAAGACCGAGACCGGCGTCCACCGCCTGGTCCGCATCAGCCCCTTCGGCGGCAATGACAAGCGGCAGACCAGCTTCGCCAGCGTCTATGTCTATCCGGTGATCGACGACAAGATCGAGATCGAGATCAACCCGGCCGACCTGAAGACCGACACCTTCCGCGCATCCGGCGCCGGCGGGCAGCACGTGAACAAGACCGAATCCGGCGTGCGCTTCACCCATATCCCGACCGGCATCGTCGCCGCCTCGACGCAGGACCGCTCGCAGCACCGCAACCGCGTGATTGCCATGGATATGCTGAAGGCGCGCCTCTACGAGCTGGAACTGCGCAAGCGCGAAGCCATCAGCGACGGCATCGAGGCCGGCAAGACCGATATCGGCTGGGGCCACCAGATCCGGAACTACGTGCTGCAACCCTATCAGCTGGTGAAGGACCTCCGCTCGGGGCTCGAGAAGGGCAACCCGTCGGCCGTGCTGGATGGGGATCTGGATGACTTCATGGCCGCCGCACTCGCCGCGCGCGTGGGGAATACACGGTCGGATGCGAGCGCCAGCGCACGTTAACCAGGGGCGCTGCCCCTGGACCCCGGAAGGAACCTCAGGTTCCTTCACCTCCGGCATATGAAGTGGCTCAAGGCCCCGGTTCGGTTGCCGGTGGGCACGCGGGTCTATGCCATCGGCGACGTTCACGGCTGCGCCGAGAAGCTCCAGGCGCTGCACGGCCTCATCCGGGCCGACCTAAAAGAAAACCCCACCTCCGGCGCGCTGCTCATCCACCTCGGCGACTTCATTGATCGCGGGCCGGACAGCGCGGGCGCGATCGAACTCGCCATGGGCTTCGACGCCTGCCCGATGGTCAATCTTTGCGGCAATCACGAAGCCACCCTGCTCGCCGCCCTCGATGGCGATGCGCCGAGCGCCACCGACTGGATGTATTACGGCGGCCGCGAGGCGCTGGTCAGCTGGGGCCTGGCCCCACACGCCCCGCGCGAGACATGGGCCGCCGGCATCCCCGCCCGCCACATCGCCTTCCTGCGCAGCCTGGCCCTCTCACACCGCGTCGGCCCCTATTTCTTCGCCCATGCCGGCGTGCGGCCGGGCATCCCGCTCGACGCCCAGGCGCCCGATGACCTCATGCGCATCCGCGGCGCCTTCCTCGACAGCGAGGCCGATCACGGCGCCTTCATCGTCCATGGCCACACCCCCGTGCGCGAACGCGTGGCCGACCTGCGCGAGAATCGCATCAACCTCGACACCGGCGCCGTCTTCGGCGGCGTGCTCACCTGCGGCGTCTTCGAGGAAGACCGCATCGGGTTGATGACGGCATGAAAAAGGCCCGGCGGATCGCTCCGCCAGGCCTTCCGGCATGATGCGCTGAGGTGGGACACCGAAGCGGTGAATCATCCCGGCAGAAAAAAGGGGCCGTGACCCGCGTCAGCGGCTCACGGCCCCGGCATTGCTGGTGGCGTCGCCGCCTTCAGCCAGGCACCCCAATATGCGGGGCGGTCATCCAGGCTTGGGAAACGGCGCATGCCGAACTGCAATGAGACACTGGATCACCTCCTTTCGGTTGTTGACCCCCTGATGGTGGGGATCAGCGCCGCGCCGCGCAAGTGAAAACCTGTCAGGTTCTGATCCCGCTGCGCAGCACATGCTTCTGGATCTTGCCGGTGCTGGTCTTGGGCAGCTCCTGGAACACGACGCGCTTGGGCGCCTTGAACCCGGCCATCAGCGTGCGGCAATGCGCGATGATCTCGGCCTCGGTCGCGGTGACGCCCGCGCGAAGCTCGACAAAGGCGCAGGGCACCTCGCCCCATTTCTCGTCCGGCTGCGCCACCACGGCGGCGAGTGCGACGGCCGGGTGCTTGTAGAGCGCGTCCTCGACCTCGATGGAGGAGATGTTTTCCCCGCCCGAGATGATGATGTCCTTCGAGCGGTCGCGCAGCTGGATGTAGCCATCCGGATATTTCACCGCGAGGTCGCCCGAATGGAACCAGCCGCCGGCGAAGGCCGAGTCGGTCGCGGCCTGGTCCTTGAAATAGCCCTTCATCACGACATTGCCGCGGAACATCACCTCGCCCATGGCCACGCCATCGGCGGGCACGGGCTGCATCGTGGCCGGGTCCATCACGTCGAGCCCCTCCAGCGGCACATAGCGCACGCCCTGCCGCGCCATGAGCTTCGCCTGTTCGGCGGCGGGGGCGCGGTTCCAATCCTCGTGCCATTCATTGGTGACCGCGGGGCCATAGACCTCGGTCAGCCCATAGACATGCAGCACGGCGAAGCCCGCGGCCCGCATCGCCGCCAGCACGGCCTCCGGCGGCGGCGCGCCGGCAACGACGAAGGTGACGGAGCCCGGCAAGGCGCGCGTCTCGGCCTCGGGCGTGGCCAGCAGCGTGCCCATCACGATCGGCGCGCCGCACATATGGGTCACGCCATGCTCCGCGATCAGCGACCACATGGCCGCACCCCGCACCGCCCGCAGGCAGACATGCGTGCCCGCCATCGCCGTGATGGTCCAGGGGAAGCACCAGCCATTGCAATGGAACATGGGCAGCGTCCAGAGATAGACCGGATGCCGCCCCATCCCCGCCGAAAGCACATTGCCGATGGCGAGCAGCTGCGCGCCGCGATGGTGATACACCACGCCCTTCGGCTTGCCCGTGGTGCCGGAGGTGTAGTTCAGCGCGATCGCGTCCCATTCGTCACGCGGCAGCGGCCAGTCGAAATTTTCGTCACCCTCGCCGAGCAGGCTCTCGTAATCCAGCCCGCCCAGCGTCTCGGCCGAGGGGGCCTCGCTGTCATTCACCTCGATGATGGTGGGCTTGTTCGTGCATTGCACCAGCGCCGCGCGCAGCACGGGGATGAATTCGCGGTCCACGATGACGATGCGCGCTTCGCCATGGTCCAGGATATAGGCGATGGTCGCGGCATCGAGGCGCGTGTTGATGGTGTTCAGCACGCAGCCGGCCATGGGCACGCCGTAATGGCATTCCAGCATGGCGGGCGTGTTGGGCAGGAGTGCGGCCACCGTATCGCCGCGCCCCAGGCCGCGCTGGTGCAGCGCATGCGCCAGCTTCACGCAGCGCATCCGCAACTCGGCATAGGAGCGCCGCAGCGCGCCATGGATCACGGCGACATGGCCGGGAAACACCTCGGCCGTGCGTTCCAGGAACAGCAGCGGCGTCAGCGGCTGGTGGTTGGCGGCGACGCGGGGAAGGGCATCGTAGTCGGAAGCGGCCATGTTCTTACTTGTCCTGCCAATGGGCCGCGCGCTTGCCGAGGAAGGCGCCGATGCCCTCCTCCGCGTCGGCGGCCATCATGTTGTCCACCATCACCGCACTCGCCGCGTCATAGGCTTCCGCCAGCGGCAGAGCGCATTGCGCGAGAAAGCCGCGCTTGCCCATCCGCACCGTGACCGCCGAGCGCGCGGCGATGCTGGCGGCGAGTGTCAGCGCCTCGGCCCGCGCATCCTCGGCGATGCGGTTGATGAGGCCGAGCGCGCGCGCTTCCTCGGCATGCACCATGCGGCCGGTGAGCAGCATCTCCATCGCCGCCTTGCGCGGAATGGCACGCGCCACCGCCACGGCGGGCGTCGAGCAGAACAGCGCGATATCCACGCCCGGCGTGCAGAAGCGGCTGTTCGGCGTGGCGACCGCCAGGTCGCAGCTCGCGACAAGCTGGCAGCCGGCGGCGGTGGCGATGCCCTCCACGGCGGCGATGACCGGCACCGGGTGGTTCACCACCTGCTGCATCACCTGGCTGCACAGCGCCATGGTGCGCGCATAGAAGCCGCGCCCGCCATCGGCTTCCGCGCGTGCCGCCGTCAGCTCGCGCAGGTCATGCCCGGCCGAGAAGGCGGGGCCGTTCGCGGCCAGCACGATGCAGCGCGCATCCTCGGCGGCCCGCAGCGCATCGCGCAGCGCTTCCAGCATCGCGATGCTGAGCGCGTTGCGCGCCGCCGGCCGGTCCAGCGTGATCAGCGCCACGCCATCATTGCGCCGCTCCGTCAGGATCATCGGCCGAGCACGCCCGCGATTTCATCGAGGATCATCGGGTCATCAATCGTCGGCGGCACGGCATAGGTCTCCCCATCGGCGATCTTGCGGATGGTCGCGCGCAGGATTTTTCCGGAGCGCGTCTTGGGCAGGCGCTGCACGACCCGCGCCTCCTTGAAGGCGGCGACGGGGCCGATGCGGTCGCGCACCAGCTTCACCAGCTCCTTCGCCACGTCATCCGGATCGCGGGCCGCGCCGGCCTTCAGCACGACGAGGCCGAGCGGCGCCTGGCCCTTCAGCGCATCGGCGATGCCGACCACCGCGCATTCGGCCACATCCGGATGCGCGGCCAGCACCTCCTCCATCGCCCCCGTCGAGAGGCGATGGCCGGCCACATTGATGATGTCATCCGTGCGGCCCATCACCCAGACGAAGCCCTCCGCATCCACCATCCCGGCGTCGGAACTGTCGTAGAAGCCAGGGAAGGTCGAGAGATAGGCCTCGCGGTAGCGCTGCTCGGCATTCCACAGCGTGGGCGCGCAGCCGGGCGGCAGCGGCAGCTTGACCACCAGCGCGCCATTCTCGCCGCGCGGCACCTCATTCCCCTCGGAATCCAGCGCCCGCACATCGAAGCCCGGCGTGGGCTTGCCGCCCGATCCCGGGCGCGGCTCGAAGAGGCCGAAGCCGCGGAAGCCCGCCGTGATCGGCCAGCCCGTCTCGGTCTGCCACCAGTGATCCACCACGGGGATGCCCAGCTGCTCCATGGCCCAGAGCGCGGTGGGCGGATCACAGCGTTCGCCGGCCAGATACAATGCCTCCAGCTTGGAGAGGTCGTAGTTCCGCATCAGCGCGGCTTCGGGGTCTTCCTTGCGGATGGCGCGGATGGCGGTGGGCGCGGTGAAGAGCAGCTTCACGCCATGCTCGGCGCAGACACGCCAGAAGGTGCCGGCATCGGGCGTGCCCACCGGCTTGCCCTCGAACAGCACGCTCGTGCAGCCCGCCAGCAGTGGCGCATAGACGATGTAGGAATGCCCCACGACCCAGCCGACATCGCTGGCCGCCCAATACACATCGCCGGGCGTCATCCCGTAGATCATGGACATGGAATGGTGCAGCGCGACCGCATGCCCGCCATTGTCGCGCACGATGCCCTTGGGCTTTCCGGTCGTG
>JAIYCD010000140.1 GCA_027488195.1 Acetobacteraceae bacterium
AGCGCCGCCGGCTGCGCCACCGAAAGCCGGCAATGGCCGATGCCGAGATCGACCGGCGCATAAAGTTCGGTAAAGCCGAATTCCATCAACACGTCATTACCGGCAATGCCGATCTCGGCGGCGCCAAAGGCGACGAACGTCGCCGCATCGAACGACCGCACCCGGATGAAACGGATATCCGGCCGCGAGGTTTCGAACATCAGCTTGCGGCTGTCCTCGTCGGCGAAATCGGGTTCGGGGACGATGCCCAGCCGCGCCAGCAACGGCACGGCTTCCTTGAGGATGCGGCCCTTGGGCAGCGCCAGGATCAGGCCGGTCTCCGCAGCGCTTTCGGTCAGCGTCATGGGCATGTCCATCACGCCGGCAGCCGGGCGATGTCGGCGCCGACGGCGGCCAGCTTGTCCTCGACATGCTCATAGCCGCGATCGAGGTGATAGACGCGGTTCACGATGGTCTCGCCCTCGGCGGCGAGACCGGCCAGGATGAGGCTCACCGAGGCGCGCAGGTCGGTCGCCATCACCGGCGCGCCGGCGAGCTTCGGCACGCCGCGCACGATGGCCGAGGTGCCGTGGAAGTTGATGCGCGCCCCCATGCGCATCAACTCGGGCACGTGCATGAAGCGGTTCTCGAAGATGGTCTCGGTGATCATGGCGGCCCCTTCGGCCACGCACATGAGCGCCATGAACTGCGCTTGCATGTCGGTGGCGAAGCCGGGGAAGGGCTCGGTGACGACATCCACGCCGCGCAGACCGTTCATGCGGCTGACGGTGAGGCCGGTATGGGTCTCGGCCACATCCACGCCGGCATCGCGCAGCACGCGGGCCACGGCGCCGAGATGTTCCATCTTCGCACCCTGGAGATGCAGCGTGCCGCCGGTGATGGCGGCGGCGCAGGCATAGGTCCCGGCCTCGATCCGGTCGGGCACGATCGGGTGGGTGGCCGGCATCAGGCTCGCACCGCCCTCGATGCGCAGCGTGCCGGTGCCGATCCCCTCGATGCGGGCCCCCATGCGCATCAGGCACATGGCGAGGTCGCTGATCTCGGGCTCGCGCGCGGCGTTGACCAGTTCGGTCTCGCCCTCGGCGAGGCAGGCGGCCATCAGCAGGTTCTCGGTGGCGCCCACGCTGACTTGCGGGAAGATGATCTTGGCGCCCCGCAGCTTGCCAGCCGGCGCGCGCGCCTCGATGTAACCCGCGTTGATCTCGATCTCGGCGCCGAGCTGCTCCAGCCCCTTGATGTGCAGATCGACGGGCCGCGTGCCGATGGCGCAGCCGCCGGGCAGCGAGACGCGCGCCTGGCCGTAGCGCGCCAGCAGGGGCCCCAGCACGAGGACCGAGGCGCGCATCTTGCGCACGATGTCGTAGGGCGCTTCGAGGTTGGTGGCGCCGCCGCTCAGCGTCAGGGAGCGGGCCTGCCTGTCATGCGCCACTTCGAGCCCGTGCTGGACGAGGAGTGCCCGCATGGTGGCGATATCGGCGAGATCCGGCGCATTGGTCAGCACCAGCGGCCCGTCGCAGAGCAGCGCGGCCGCCATTAGGGGGAGGGTCGCGTTCTTGGCGCCCGAGACCGGCACCGTGCCGTTCAGCTTCACGCCGCCGCGGATGCGTATCCGGTCCATCTGGGTCCCAGTCCCGTCCTCAAACTCCGGTTCATCTGCCACCACCCCCCGCCCAAGACAACCGCTTGGGTCGCATGGGAGGGTTCAGTGACCCGAGAGCACCAGCGCCTTGAAGGGCAGCAGCAGGGTCTGGATGCGCAGCAGCATGGCATGGACCAGCCCCACCGCATCGATCCCATGCAGGACCAGGCCCTCGACGAAGCCCGTCGCCGGGTCGCTCAGCGCCTCATGGTTCGAGGTATAGGCATTGGCGATGCAGTTGCTGCCGGGAATGACGTTGTCCAGCCCACCCGGATAGAGCGGCTCCAGGATGGCCAGCACCGTGCCGGGGCGGCTGAATTGCCGGGCGTCCAGCAGCTGGTCCCCGCCGCGGACCTGCCCGCCGGCGACGAAGCCCTGCACCTGGGTCACCACCATCGGAATGATGCTCCATGGCAGCGAGGCGCAGCTCGCCTCGGCCAGCATGCCCGGGCGCAGCACGCGCGCCTCGATCTGGCTGAAGCCGGCGGCCAGGCGGGGGCTGCGCTGGCCCAGATCATCGGGCACCAGCACGCCGGCGGGGCGGGCGAAGGGGTTCACCACATCCCCAACCTGCAGGAGGAACTGCTCCACCCGCCCCGAAACGCCGGCGCGGACCATGGTCTTGTCCAGCTCGGCCTCGGCCTGGGCGAGGCCGGCGAGTGCGCTGGCCCGCTCGGCCGGGAGCTGCTCGGAGATGCGGGCGGCCACGGCCTGACGGGCGGCCTGGGCGGCGGCCACACCCGCTTCGCGCGTCTGGACCATCACCTGCAGGCGCTCCACCTCCCGGCGGGAGGCGACGTCCCGCAGGGCGACCTTCGTCGCCAACTCATCGGCCGCCTGCTGCAGCGCGCCCTGGGCCTCCAGCACCCGCGCCTCGGAGGCGGCGAGGTCGGCCAGCGCCACCATGCGCGCCGCATCCACCTCGGCCACCGCCCGGCGGGCGGTTTCCACCGCCGTGCGCTGCGTTTCGTCCGCCAAGCGAAAGAGGGGGGCGCCGGCCTGCACCGGCTCACTCCCACGCACGAAGATCTCGGCGACGCGGCCATTGATCTGCGGCACGATCGGCACTGTCCGGAACACCGAGCTGACATGCACGCTGGTGGGGTGGAAGTAGAAGACCGCCGTGATCAGGCTGATCGCCAGCAGCAGGCAGGTGACGATCCCCCAGCGCAACTCGAACCAGACCGAGAAGAGCGTGATCTCATGACCGAAGCGCTTGCCCTGCGCGTAGCGGCGGAAAAGGTAGTCCGGCAGGATGGTGACCATCGAGCAGAGGATGATTTCCAGCATCGCTCAATGCGCCCGCTTCATGACCGGCGGATTGGCATGGGGCCGGATCGCCTCCGGGGAATCGCCGCTGCCCGGCGGCAGGCCCGCGATCCGTTCGCTGGAGCCTGCAATCCGGCGCAGCGGGCCCAGGATGTCGGGGATGTCGATCAGCGCAAGCAGCAGCCCGGCCACCCAGAAGGCGTGATTATGCGTGAAGAGGGCGAGCAGACCGAGCACCGCCACGATCTCGAATTGCAGCTTGTGCGTCCGGTGCGCCACGCGCTCCGGCAGGGTGTGCAGCCGCAGGAAGAGCAAGCCGAAGCTGATCACCGAAACCAGCAGGATGCCGCCCGTGATCCACATCAGCCCGTCGCTGCCATCCGGACCGGGGATGAAGGCCGGCAGATGATGCGGGGCCGCGGGGTGAATCGGTGCCGGCGTGCTCATCGCATTCTCCTCACGGGTGATTCCGCGCAAGCGTGGCGGGGAGCATGTCCCGCTCGCGCCGGCCGGGGAAGGGGTGTGGCGGGCGGCGGCCGTGCCGTGCCCCGTCATCGCGCCTTCAAGACTGGTTCCCGCCCCGCCGGAGATGCCAGCGCTGCAGCTGCGCAATGAGCGCGTTCCGCAGACGAGGCGGCAAGGCGCCGATGAGCCGCATGCCGAAATGCACTCGCCGTGGAAAGGACACCCGGCTGCGGCCTGCCGCCAGGCCCTCAAGCGCCAGGCGCGCGGCGCGGGCCGGACGCATGATGAGTGGCATGGGCATCGGGTTGCTCGTGACGAGGCCGGTGCGGATATAGCCGGGGCAGTTCGAGTGCAGGCGGATGCCGCGGGCGCGCTCATTGCCGTCCGTCGCCTCCGCCCAGGCCTGGACGGCGGCCTTGCTGGCGGAATAGGCGGGCGCCATCGGCGCGGGGACGAAGGCCAGGATCGAGGACACCACCGCGATCCGCCCGCGCACTCCATCGGGCGCGGGCGCCTGCAAGGCCATCGCGTCGATGGCGGGCAGGGCCGTGTTGAGCATGCCGTTCACGTTGATCTCGAAGACGCGACGGGCCTGCGTGTGGCATTCGAAGGCCGCGCCGATTTCCGGCAAGATGCCCGCATTGGCAATGACCAGGTCGAGCTGCCCCACGCCGCGAATCCAGCCAGCCATGGCGGCGGCGTCGCCCACATCCAGTACGGCCGGGGCCACATGGGCCCCGGCCGCGGCGCAGAGCCCGGCAACCTCGGTCAGGCCCGCCGCATGCAGGTCGCATAAGTGAAGCGCGACCCCGGGCGTGGCGCAGGCCTCGGCCAGGGCTTTGCCGAACCCGCTCGCGGCGCCGGTGATCAGCACATTCCGTCAGGGGTATCGGCTCACCCGCATGCCCCCAGCTGGGCGGCGCCGGCTGCCAGGCCGCTCACGTGGGCGGACCCGGCATCATAGCTTCGGGAGCGCAACACCCCGCTGCCCCATGTATTTGCCCGCGCGGTCCGCATAGCTCACCTCCGGCGCGCTGGCGCCCTGGAGGAAGAGGAACTGGCAGATCCCCTCATTGGCATAGACCTTGGCCGGCAGGGGCGTCGTGTTGCTGATCTCGATGGTGACCTGGCCTTCCCATTCCGGCTCCAGCGGCGTCACGTTCACGATCAGCCCGCAGCGCGCATAGGTGGATTTGCCGAGGCAGACCACCAGGATGTCGCGCGGAACCTTGAAGACCTCGACGGTGTGGGTCAGCACGAAGGAGTTCGGCGGGATGATGCAGACCGGCCCATTGCGCGTGACGAAGCCCGTTTCCGAGAATTCCTTCGGGTCCACCACCGCATTGTCCACATTGGTGAAGACCTTGAACTCATCGGCCGCGCGCGCGTCGTAGCCATAGGAGGAGAGGCCGTAGGAGATCACGCCC
The DNA here is from genome assembly GCA_027488195.1 of Acetobacteraceae bacterium. Lineage (GTDB taxonomy): Bacteria > Pseudomonadota > Alphaproteobacteria > Acetobacterales > Acetobacteraceae > Roseococcus. The sequence goes on from JAIYCD010000140.1 coordinate 4,801, forward strand.
TCGCGCTTCTGCGCCTCGATGAAGGGCGAGATCATGCCGTGCTCGGTCGCCATGCGGCGGATCCAGTGGTCGGGCATGATGGG
>JAIYCD010000188.1 GCA_027488195.1 Acetobacteraceae bacterium
ACGGTCAGGCAGACGGGCAGCCCCGGCTTCTGCACCCGCAGCATCCGGCTGGCGGAGGAGCCGTGCCAATAGAGCCGGTCGCCCTCGCGCCAGAAGGCGGTAGGGGTGCAATAGGGCTGGCCGTCGATGATGTAGGCGATGTGGCAGAGCATCGCGGCGTCGAGGATGGCGTAGACGCTCTCGCGATCATAGCGGCCGCGCTCATGCAGGCGGCGCACCTTGTTGCGCTCGGTGACGGGAAAGTGGGTGGATTCGGTCATGGCGGGTCCTGATGCTCGGTGATGCTGGCATGACAGCCGCAGGATTGGTCCGCCGCGAGGGCCAATTCAGGCTTGCAGGTCTGGTCCAATTTCGGGCTACCCTGCGGCATGCCCGCCCCGCCCGACCTCGCTGAATTGCTGCTGCTGGGCCTGGATCGTGACAGCGAGGCGCCACTGCTGCGCCAGCTCTACCTGGAACTGCGCCGCGCCGTTCTGGCCGGCGTGCTGCCGCCGGGCGCACGCCTGCCGGCCACGCGCGCCCTGGCCCAACAGCTCGGCGTGGCGCGCAACACGGTGGTGGCGGCCTATGACCAGCTTCTCGCCGAGGGCTTCATCGAGGGCCGCACCGGCGCGGGCAGCTACGTCTCGCGCGACCTGCCGGAAGGCCTGGAGGCGCGGCCCATGCCAGCCGCAGCGCCTGCGCCGAACCCCGCCCCCATCCCCAACATGGCCCAGCCTGGCACCGCGCCTTTCAACACCGGCCGCACCGCCTGGGATGAGCGCACCGCGCGCATCTGGCGGCAGCTCACTCTGCGGCGGCTGCAAAGGCCCGACCCGGCCATGCTCGGCTATGGCGACCCTCAGGGGGCGCGGCCGCTGCGCGCGGCCATCGCCGCCTATCTCGGCGCCGCGCGCGCGGTGCGCTGCACGCCGGAGCAGGTGGTGGTCACCTCCGGCGCGCAACAGGCCATCGGCCTGGTGCTGCGCGTGCTGCTCGGGCCCGGCGATGCCGCCTGGATCGAGGACCCCGCCTACCCCGCGGTGCGCGCGGCCATGGCGGCGGCGGGCGCGCGCGTCATCCCCGTGCCGGTGGATGGCCAGGGCCTGGTGGTCAGTGCCGGCGTGGCGGCGGCCCCGGATGCGCGCCTCGCCTATGTCACGCCCTCCTCGCAATATCCGCTGGGCGTCACGCTTTCCATGGCGCGGCGGATGGAGCTGCTGGCCTGGGCCCGCGTCGCGCGCGGCTGGGTGATCGAGGACGACTATGACAGCGAGTTCCGCTATGCCGGCCGCCCGCTGGCTTCCTTGCAGGGCGTGGATGAGGGCGGGCGCGTCATCTACATCGGCACCTTCAGCAAGGTGCTCTTCCCCGGGCTGCGCCTGGGCTATGCCGTGCTGCCGCCGGAATTGCTGCAACCCGTGCTGACGGCGCGCCTGCTGGCCGATTGGCACCCGGCGACCCTGCAGGAGGGCGTCGTCACGGATTTCCTGCAGGAGGGGCATTTCGCCCAGCATCTGCGCCGCATGCGCCAGCGCTACCGCTTCGCGCGCGATGCGCTGGTGGAGGCGCTGGCGCGCGAATGCGGCCATGCCTTGAGCGTCGAAGCGCCGGACCAGGGCATGAAGCTGGTCGGGCGGTTGCGCCCGGGGCTGGTGGACACCGAGGTCGCGGCCGCCGCCGCCGCGCGCGGCATCATCGCGCGCGCCGTCAGCCCGATGTATCTGAGCGCGTCGCCGATGCAGGGGCTGATGCTGGGCTTCACCGGCCATGAGCCGGGCGCGCTGCGCTGGGCGGCGAAGCGCCTGGCCCAGTGCTTGCGCTGACCGCTACAGCGTCAGCCCGCCATCCACCACGATGGTCTGGCCCGTCACCATGGCGGCACCGGCCAGCAGGAAGACCATCACCTCGGCCAGGTCCTCCGGCTCGCAGCGGCGCTTGAGCACCGCGCCGTCGATCGAACTGGCGCGCTCCTCATTGCTCCATTCCACCGTCCAGCTGGAATTCACCGCACCGGGCGCGATGGCGTTCACCCGCACCTCCGGCCCCAACCCGCGCGCGAGATTTTTCGTCAGCGAGATGACGCCCGCCTTGGTCGCGCCATAGGCCATGGAGGAGCCGGCCGAATTGATCCCCGCGATGGAAGCGACCGAGACGATGGCGCCGCGCGTCTTCTTCAGATGCGGCGCCGCCGCCTTGGAACAACGGAACACACCGAGCAGGTTGACCTCGATCACCGAGGCCCAGAGCTCCTCGGTCAACCGGTCCAGGTCGGTGGGCTTGATGGTGGTGCGGGTGCCGGGCGTGCCGGCATTGTTCACGAGGTAGTCCAGGCGGCCAAGATCGGCCGCCGCCTGGTCCACCATGCGCGGGCCATCCGCGGCATCGCCGACATTGCCGGGCGCGGAGATGACGTCGAAGCCCTCGGCCGTCAGCGCCGCCACCTGCTCCATCCCGCGCGGGTCATCGGCCAGGTGGTTGATCGCCACCTTGCAGCCATTGGCCGCCAGCATGCGCACGGTGGCAAGGCCGATGCCGGAGGCGCCACCTGTGACCAGCGCCGTCCTGCCCTTGAGGTCGTAGCGGGTCATGCCTTGTTCGCCTTCACGTCGAAGCCTGCCATGTACCCGATCTTGCGCAGGCTCTGCTTGAGCTGGATGAGCTTGCGGTCGCGCTCCTCAAACAGCTCGGCCGGCGGGCGGCCTTCCCAGTCGTAATAGCCGCGGCCATCCATCACGCCGCCCATGCCCTTGGCCACCAGCGCGTCCATGCTGGGGCTGCCGCCCTTGTCCTCGGGGGGCGTGTACATCTTGTTGCGCGCGGCATGCTGCAGCATCGGCAGGCCGGTGAAATCCGCCTTGGCCATGACGCCGATGATGTTCAGCCGCAGGCCGATGCCGTGCAGCACCGCCGCATCCACCTCCTGCGCCGTGGCATAGCCCTCATCGATCAGCATCTGCACCTCGGCCTGGACGGCGGCCTGGATGCGGTTCGCAATATAGCCGGGGATGAATTTGCGCATGATGATGGGGACCTTGCCCATCGCCTCGACGACCGACTTCACCTCCTGCAGCACCGCCTCATCCGTCTCGGCATGGGGGACGAGGTCCACGAGATCCACCAGATAGGGCGGCGTGTACCAATGGGCGATCAGCGCGCGCTTCAGGCGATGCGCGGGCATCAGCGGGAAGACGTCGAGGTAGCTGGTGTTGCTGGCCCAGATGGCGCCGGCCGGCGCGCAGGCATCGAGCCGGGCGTAGAGATCGCGCTTGGCCTCGGGGTTTTCCACAATGGCCTCGACGATGAGTTCCGCGCCGTCCACGCATTCCTCCAGCGTGGTGTGACGGGTGCAGGCCTGGGCGAGCTGCGCGCTGCCCCAACCCTTGGGGGCCTCGCCCACCTCCTCCAGCGTGGCGAGCGCCTTTTCCATGAGCACCTGCGCGCGGGCGAGTGTCGCTTCGCTCGCATCCGTCAGGCGCACCTGATGGCCGCCCATGGCGAAGACCAGGGCGAGCGCATGGCCCATGGTTCCAGCGCCGATGACGGCGACGCGGAGTTGCTTGCTCATCTGTCTTCTCCCTAACGCTTTCGGAGAAGATAGCGTTGCCGCCCCTCCATCACCAAGACGCCTGACTGATTATGGACGGTGGAGCCGAGGCCCAGCACGCCCGTGGTGCGGCCGGGGGTGAGTTCATCCACCGTCAGCGTCGCGTAGAGTGTATCGCCCACATAGACCGGATGCAGAAAGCGGCTGGATTGGTCGAGGAAGCCCTTCAGGCTGTCCTCGATCATGAAGGGCAGCATGCCCGCCCCGGCCGCCGTCTGGATCAGCACCTGGTAGCCATGGGCCAGCATGTGCGGCATGCCACGCGCGCGGCAGAATTCCACATCGTAATGGACCGGGTGGTTGTCGCCGGACGCGGCCTGGAAGGCGAGGAAGATGGCCTCGGTCATGGTGCGGCTGGGCAGGCGGAATTCCTCGCCCAGGGCGAAATCCTCGAACCAGCGCTGCGGCGCCATGCGGTGCGCGCGGGGGTCGAAGCTCACAGGTAGCCCATGGCGGCGTCGCGCGCCTTGGCTTCGGGGGCGCGTTCCGCCACCGGGCCGAAGCCGCCACCGCCGGAGGTTTCCAGGCGCACCACGTCGCCCGCGCGGAGTGGCAGGTTGTCGGTCTTGGGCGGGATGGGGCTCTCCACCCCGTCGCGCCGCAGCACGAGCGCGCCCTTCGCCGCCGGGCCGCCGCCGGCGAGGCCATAGGGCGCGTGGTCGAAGCGGTCCATGTTGCTGGTGAAGAAGCAGGCGGGGCTATCGATCCGCCATTCGCGGATCAGGCCGAGGCCGCCGCGGAAGCGCCCCGCGCCCCCGCTGCCCTGGCGCAGCCCGTAGCGCACCACCGTCAGCGGCAATTGCGCCTCGATCATCTCGATGGGGATGTTGCTGTTGTTGTGCATGCCGGAGGCATAGGCGTTCACGCCATCCTTCGCCGGATGCCCGCCCGAGCCGCCGATCTCGATCTCCACCAGCACTTCGCGCGTCTCGGCCACGGTCTGGAAGGTGGTGACGTAGCTGTTGCCGTAATAGGCGGCCGGGATGATGTCGGGCACCGCCTGATGGAGCGCGCCCATCATGGCGTTCAGCAGCCGGTGCGTGACGGCCACGCGATGGGCCACGGGGGCGGGGTGGCGCGCATTCACCACCAGGCCTTCGGGTGCCACCACGCTGATGGGCCGGTAGCAGCCCGCACTCATGTGCAGCGAGGAATCGGCGCAGCACATGAGCGAGAACATCACCGCCGCATTGGTGCTGGCGAGCGTGGCATTGGTCGGCCCCGCCACCTGCGGCCCGCAGCCCGAGAGGTCCACGCTGGCTTCGTCGCCCTTGATCGTCACCGCCACATGCAGCCGGATGGGCTGGCCGAGCGCGATGCCGTCATCATCGAGGAAATCCTCGAACTCATAGGTGCCATCGGGCATGCGGGCGATGGCGGCGCGCATGCCGGCCTCGCTCATGGCGAGGATGCGTTGGCCCGCCTCCAGCATCGCCGCCGCGCCGAAGCGGCGGGCCAGGCGCAGGATGGCGGCCGCCCCCACATCGAGGCTGGCGAGCTGCGAGGAAAGATCGCCCAGCAGCAGGTCGGGCTTGCGGATGTTCTGGCGGATCATCGCCCAGACGCCGTCATTGCGGACACCGCCCGCGATGATCTTCACGGGCGGGATGCGCAGGCCTTCCTGGAAGATCTCCGTGGCCTTGGCGGCATAGCTGCCGGCGGCAAGCCCGCCCACATCGATGTGGTGGCAGAGCGTGCCGACGAAGGCGATGCGCTGGCCTTCATGGAACACGGCCTTGAAGGCCAGGATGTCCGGCAGATGCTGGCCGCCGCAATAGGGGTCATTGGTGATGACCACATCACCTTCGTTCCAGTCACCGCTCGGCACGTAGTTGGCCAGCAACTCGCGCAGCGCATGGCTCATCGAGTTCAGATGGCCCGGGATGCGCGCGGATTGCGCGAGGTTCCAGCCCTCGGCGTCGAAGACGGCGGTGGAATAGTCCAGCAATTCGCGCACGATGGTGCTGCGGCTGGTGCGCCAGACGGTGACATCCATCTCGGCCGCCGCGGCGTTGAGCGCGTTGCGGATGACCTCGATCTCGATGGGTCCGAGCGTCATGGGATCTTCCTCGCAATCACCGCGCCCTCGGGGTCCAGCCCCGCGCGCCAGCCGGCCGAAATCACATGGGTGGCGAAGGCTTCCTCGACGATGGCGGGGCCTTCGATCACGTCCTCGCCGTGCAGCGCCTCGCGCCGCCAGACGGGCCAGCTCGCCGCGCCCCCCTGCTGCCAGACCTGGCGCGTGCCGGGCGTGGTGCGCGCTGCGGGCAGCGTGGGCGCGGCCTCGGCCGGCTTGGGCAGGCGGCCGATGGCGGCCATGCGCAGCGTGACGATCTCCACCTTCTCGTCCTCGGCCGCGTAGGAGAAGCGGGCGCGGTGCTCGGCGTGGAAGCGGGTGAGAAGGGCCGGCAGGTCCGGCGCTTCGGGCCAGGGGACCAAAAGCTCGAAGGCCTGGCCGTGGTAGCGAAGATCGGCCGAGACCTCGATGGCGCGCATTTCCTCGGGCACGCCATCGGCGTCCAGCCGCGCCAGCGCCTCGGCGTGGAGTTCGGCGATGGCGGCGGTGATGGCGGGCAAGGCCGAAGCCTCGGCCGGCAGCAGGCGGGAGCGGGCGAGGTCCTGCACCAGGTCGGAAAAAAGGATGCCATAGGCGGAGAGCGTGCCCGGCTCGCGCGGGAAGATCACTTCCGTGATGCCGAGCTCATCGGCCACTTCCGTCGCATGCAGACCGCCCGCGCCGCCGAAGGAGAGCAGCGCGAAATCGCGGGGGTCGAGCCCCTTCTCGAACAGCGAGAGCCGCACGGCGGAGGCGAGGTTCACGTTGGTCACGCGCATCACGCCCTCGGCCGCTTCCTCGACCGGAAGGCCAAGCGGCGCGCCCACATGTTCGGCCATCGCTGTGCGGGCCGCGCCGAGCTCCAGCGCCATGGCACCGCCCAGAAAGAAATCGGGGTCGAAGCGGCCCAGCACGGCATTGGCGTCCGTCACGGTGGGCAGGGTTCCGCCGCGCCCGTAGCAGACCGGGCCAGGGCGTGCGCCCGCCGAGCGCGGTCCGGCGGTGAGCCGGCCCGAGGCATCCACGGCGGCAATCGAGCCACCGCCCGCGCCGATGGTGCGCATCTCCACCATGGGCAGGCGCACCGGAAGCCGGTCCACCTCGCCTTGGGTGACCAGGCCGATGCGGTGATCCTGCACCACGCTCACATCGAAACTGGTGCCGCCCATATCCACGGCGACGAGGTTCGGCCGCGCGAGCCGGCGCGACAGACGCTCGGCCGCCAGCGCCCCGCCGGAGGGGCCGGAGAGCAGCAGCCGCGCGGGCTGCTCGGCGGCGCGGCGCAGGCTGCACATGCCGCCATTGGATTGCACGAGGAAGATGCGCGGCGCGAAGCCGCCCTCCCCCACCCGCGCTTCCAGCCGCGCGAGGTAGCGCTGCACCACCGGCATCAGCAGCGCGTTCAGCACGGTGGTGGAGAGGCGTTCGTATTCGCGGATTTCGGGGCTGATCTCGCTGGAAAGGCTGATGGGCACATCGGGCATCGCAGCCCGCACCGCATCGCGCAGGGCGAGTTCATGCGCCGGGTTCGCATAGGCATGCAGCAGGCCGATGGCGATGGCCTCGGGCTTGAGCGCCGCGAGCCGCGCGATGACGGTAGAAACATCGCCCAGCGGCCTCTCCACGCTGCCATCGGCGCGCAGGCGTTCCACCACGCCCAGGCGCATGTCGCGCTCGATCAGGCAGGGCAGAGGGTCGGGCGCCAAGCCGTACACGTCCCGCCGGAAGTGCCGGGTGATTTCCAGCACATCCTCGAAGCCCGCCGTGGTCAGCAGCACGCCGCGCGCCAGCTTGCGCTCCAGCACGGCGTTGGTCGCGATCGTCGTGCCATGCAGCAGCATCCCCACATCGGAGAGGGCGAAGCCGAAGCGCTCCGCCGCTTCGCGCACGCCGGTCATCAACCCCTCGGAGGGGTCGGCCGGCGTGGTGGGGGTTTTCCAGGCGACGACCCGACCGTGGCGCGCGTCGAGGATCTGCAGGTCGGTGAAGGTCCCGCCGATATCGACGGCAATACGAACCGGGCGCGCTTCCATCTTCAGCGCTGCCGCTCGATGCCGACCTGACGCGCGACGCGGCCCAGCGCCTCGCTCTCGCTGGTGATCAGCGCGGCGGAGGCGGCGCTGTCACGGAACTCGGGCGTGACGCCGGAGCGGGCCAGCTGCGTCTGGAAGCGCTCGGTGCGCCAGGCGGCCTCGAAGGCCGCCATCAGCGCGGCGCGGCGATCCGCCGGCAGGCCCTTCGGCGCCAGCATGCCCCACCAGATCAGCGTCTCCTCATTCGGGATGCCGAGCGCATCAAGGCCGGAGCCGGTCGGCACCTCCGGGTGCTGGGCGCGCTGCGTCAGGATCAGGCAACGGGCGCGGCCGTCGCGGATGGCGGGCATGGCCACCGCGATGGAGCCGCCATAGAGATCGATATGGCCGCCGGAGAAGGCCGTCAGCGTCTGCGCGGCACCCTGGAAGGGCACCATGGTCGCCTCGATCCCCAGCGCCTTGAAGACGCGCTCGGCGGCCAGGTGCATGTTCCCGCCCACGCCATCCGTGCCGTAGGTGAAGCGGCCCGGGGCGGCGCGCATGGCGGCGATCAGCTGCTGCGCATTTTGGAGCGGGCTGTCCTGGCGGACGCAGAGCGTGAAGCCGGTGTGGCCGACGATGAACATCGGGTCCAGCTGGTCCAGCGTGTAGCGCACGTTCATGACGTGCGGGGCGGCGGTGATCGGCGCATTGGCGGTGAAGAGCAGCGTCGTGCCATCGGGCCGCTGCTCGGCCACGAATTGCGTGCCGATGGTGGAGGAGGCGCCGGGCCGGTTCTCCGCCACGATGGGCTGGCCGAGCGACTGGCCGATGATCTCACCCAGCAGGCGCGCGAACACATCCGTGCCGCCGCCGGGCGCGATGGGGATGATGATGCGGATCGGCCGCTCGAAGCCCGGCTGCGGCGTCTGTGCGGACGCCAGGACGGGGGACGCGACAAGCGCGGCGGCGAGGAGAAGCATGCGTCTGAACATGGGGAAACTCCGAAGGATCAGGAGAGGATTCGCGGCAACCAGAGCGCGATCTCGGGGAATACCAGCAGCAGCATGACGGCCGCCAGATAGGCGAGCAGGAAGGGCATGACGCCGACGAAGACATCGGTGATCGGCCCCGGTTTGGGCCGCATGCCTTGCAGCACGTACATCACCGTGCCGTCGGGCGGGCTGATCTGCGCGATTTCGACCAGCATGACGACGATGACGCCGAACCAGATCGGGTCATAGCCGAGCGCCACGACGATCGGGAAAATCACCGGCACGGTCGTGATGATCATGGAAAAGCCCTCCATGAAGGTGCCGAGCGCGAAATAGAGCCCAATGATGCAGAGCATGATGGCCCATGGCGGCAAGGGCAGGTCCGCGATCAGGCCCGCCAGCGCCTGGGGCACGTTGATGGTGGTCAGGATGTAGTTCAGCAGGTAGGCGCCGAAGATGATGAGGCCGAGCAGCGCCGTGTTGCGCGCCGTGGCCTCGGCCGAGGCATGCAGCATCCGCAAGGAGAGCTTTTTCTCGAGTGCGGCGAAGAACATCGCGCCCGTGACGCCGAGTGCCGCCGCCTCGGTCGGCGTCGCCCAGCCGGCATAGATGGAGCCGAGCACGAGGAAGATGAGCAGCATGGTGGGCACGAGGTCCCGCAGCGCCGCGAGCTTCATGGCCAGCGGCAGCTTGGGCGGCGTTTCCATCGGGTGGCGCAGCCCATGGGCCGCGATCAGCAGCAGGAACAGACCCGTGACCAGGATGGAAGGCAGCAGGGCCGCGATATAGAGCTGGCCGACCGAGGTCTCGGTGATCAGCCCATAGATGATGAAGGTGATGCCGGGCGGGATGAGGTTGCCCAGCGCACCGCCCGCGGCCAGCGAGCCCAGCACCCAGCGCTGGCTGTAGGCCGTGCCCTGGAAATAGGGCAGCGCCACCGAGCCCATGGTGGCGGCGGTCGCGACGCTCGATCCGCTGATGGCGCTGAACACGGCGCAGCTCACGATATTGGTGTGCAGCAAGCCGCCCGGCAGGCGGTTCAGCCAGACATTGAGCGCGCGATACAGCCGGTCGCTCAGCCCGGCGCGCAGCAGGATTTCTCCCATCAGGAGAAACAGCGGCACGGCGACGAGGACGAAATTGGAGGAGGGCCCCCACAACGTCTGCCCGGCGAAGTTCCACCAGGGCCGGTCGCTGAACATGAAGCCCGTCAGGAAGGTCAGCACGCCCAGCACGGCCGCGATATAGACGCCCGAGCCGAAGAAGATGACGAAGACGCCGATCAGCATCAGGATCTCGGCGATGGGCAGCGCCTGGCCGCCGGCCGCGGCGGATACGATGAAGACGCCGAGCAGGCCGAGCAGAAAGACGATGGCGATCAAGTCTTCTGCCCCCGGGCCATGGCCACCGCCTCCAGCGCCTCCTCCGCCTCGTCATTCACGCTGCGCGAGCCGAGCAGGCCGTCCAGCCGCGCGCCCTCGCCCGCCAGCAGCGCCAGCGTGGATTCCAGCAGCAGCACCGCGCACATCAGCACGAAGGCCGAGATGCCGACAGCCCAGATGCCCTGCGGGATGATCAGCGGCACGCGCAGCGCCGAATTGTCATGCGCGTCGAACAGCGCGCTCTCATCCACCAATTCCCAGGCGGCCCAGGCGGTGAAGAGGGCGAAGACGGCCAGCAGCAGCAGGGAGAACAGGTGCAGGGGCGCGCGGAACCGCAGGGGCAGCCGCGTCACCAGAACATCCACCCGGATATGCGCCCGGCAGGCCAGCGTATGGGCGAGACCCCAGGCAATGCCGCAGGCCAGCATGTAGCCGGTGATCTCGACCGTGGCCGCCGAGGACACGCCGAAGGCGTTGCGCCCGATGATATCACCCGTGATGAAAAGCGCGCAGGCGATGTAGTTCCACCCCGCCACCCAGGCCATGCCCGCCGCGAGGCCAGCGACCCCGCGGCGCAGCAGCGTCGCCGCCCGAAGCACCTACCCGCCGAACCGCACGCCGGAGAGCGGGGCGACGGTCTGGTTGTAGATCTCGCCGCAGCGCGCGCCGCAGCGGCGCACCCAGCCGGGCAGCACCACCTGCTCGAAGATGCGGCGCGTCTCGGCGCGGTCGGCGTCGCTGGCTTTCACTTCGGTCATCGGGCGGGTGGCCATGGTGTGGATGCGGCAGCCCTCGCGGTTGCCGATGGCGCAATCGATGCCGTCGCGCGTGGCGGCGGCACCCAGCGCCCATTGGGCGTCCGCCACCTCGCGGAAGGTTTGCTCCAGCAGCGCGCGGACCGCGGGTTCCTGGCGGTTCCACCAGGCGACGTTCACGATATAGGCAGCGACGGCCCAGCTCACCGGCAGGTCGCTGATATGGGTCGAAACCTCAGGCCAGCGGGCGGCGACACCCGAGCCGGTGCCGGTGATGGCGCAATCCACCACGCCGCGTTCCAGCGCCGAATAGACCTCGGGGAAGCCGATGGAGGTGGGTTGGGCGCCCACCGCGTTGAAGAAATCCACCAGGCTGTTGCCGAAGGTGCGCACCCGCCGCCCGCGCAGATCCGCGAGTGAGGTGAAGGGCGCGCGGCAGAACACCACCTGCGCCGGGAAGGGATACATGGCCAGGATGCGCGTGCCGAAGCGCTCCAGGTCCCGGTTGGCGACGGGCGTCATCGCGTCCGCGATGCGGCGGGCGAGCGCGATGTCGGGTGCCAGGCCCGAAAGGTCCACGCCATCCAGGATGGGCACGTCGCCCGAGAGGGTGGAGAGCGTGCCGGCGCCGATCTCGGCCTGGCCCGCGCGCACCAGGCGCACGATTTCCGCGCCGCCCAGGTTGCGTTCCGCGTGGCTGGCCAGCGTCACCTCGATGCGGCCGCCGCTGCGCTCCCGCAGGCCGTCGCGGATCAGGCGCTGGTCCACCAGGATGTATTGCGGCTGCGTCGGCAAGGGCTGCGTGACCGCCGTGATGGCGATGCGAGGGCCCGGTGGGATAGGGGCCGGGATGGCGGGGGTTGCGGTCTGCGCCACCGCGGCGCTGCTGATCAATCCGGCGCCGAGCAGCGCGGCCAAACCCCTGCGGAACATCTCGCCTCCTGCATGTATGTGGCGGTCAGCATGCCACGCAGGCACGGGCGCGACAGCCCGGGAAGCGTTACGTCCTTGTCAGAATCAGAAGCTTTGCCCCGGGGGAGGGCAGTGTACCGCCCTCATGCCCAGGGGTTGCGCTTGGGCGGGGCGGACCAGGGCGAGGTGCCGCGAGGGGCCGCGACCGCGGGCGCGCCGCGCATCGGGCCCAGGGCCATGAGGCGGGCGATGCGCTCCTGCGTCGGCGGATGGGTGGCGAAGAGGCGGTCCATCCTGAGGCCCGAGAGCGGGTTGATGATGAACATGTGCGCGCTGCCCGGATTGGCCTCGGCCGTCTGGTTCACATGGCCGATCTTGCCGCGCTCGAGCTTGGCGAGACCATTGGCAAGCCAGGAGGCATCGCCGCAGATGCGCGCACCCTCGGCATCGGCCTCGAATTCGCGCGCGCGGGAGATGGCCATCTGCACCAGCATGGCGGCGAGCGGGGCCAGGATCATCATCAGGATCATCGCGATCGGGTTGGGCCGGTTCTCTCGCCCGCGGCCCATCATCATGCCGAATTGCGCGAGGAAGCCGATGGCGCCGGCCAAGGTCGCGGTGACCGCCATGATCAGCGTGTCGCGGTTCTTGATGTGCGCGAGTTCATGCGCGACCACGCCCGCCACCTCCTGCTGCGTCATCAGGTCGAGCAGGCCGGTGTTCACGGCGACGGCGCCGCGCTCGGGGCTGCGGCCGGTCGCGAAAGCGTTAGGCTGGTCCTCATGGATGATGTAGAGCGCCGGCATGGGCATATTGGCGCGGGCGGCGAGTTCCTGCGTCATGCGGTAGAGTTGCGGCGCCTCCGCCTCGGTCACGGGTTGGGCGTTGTGCATGCGCAGCACCATCCGGTCGCTGCCCCACCAGGCGAAGAGGTTCATGCCCCCGGCCATGAGCAGCGCCATCATGGCCCCCGCCTCACCGCCCAGCGCGAAGCCGACGACGACGAAGAGCGCGGTGAGGCCGCCCAGGAGAATGAAGGTCTTGAACATCTTCCGCGAATCCTCCTCTCCCCCCACATCGGGAGGATGAGCGAAGAAGAAAAGCCCCCCCTCCCCTCTGGCAAGCCCAGGACCGCGCCGCCGCTGACGCCGATCAACCGGCCGAAGCACCCCCCTGCGCCTTCCACGGGGGAAGATGGTGGCCCGGCGGGGCCGGAACCGACGCGCTACAATGACTGGGAGCGTAAGGGCCGGGTCAGCGACTTTTGAAGCCCCTTGCCCGGTGGCGCGGCTCGCCTTAAGGAGGAGCGCGCTGGATGGGTGGCCGAGTGGTCGATGGCGCGCGCCTGGAAAGTGCGTATAGGTCAAAAGCCTATCGTGGGTTCGAATCCCACCTCATCCGCCAGAATTTTCCGTTAGACCGCTGGTTTTAAACGACCTTTCCAATAGGCATTTCGACCCACCCCCATATCTGCCCCCAAATCGTATGGCGATTGGCATCGACGCCTGTGGATGCCCTGCCTTCTATGGGCACCGTCAATCGGGCGGCGCGCGTGAAGAGGGTGGCCCGGGCATCGGCAGTGCGGCCAACGGGCTGGCCATCGCCCGCATTTCCGCCGCCGAGATCGAGGGCGCCGTCATCGCGCAGGTCAGGGGTCTGCTGCGCCAGCCAGAGGTGGTGCTTGGCGCCTGGCGTGCGGCTCGGGCCTCGGCGCCGGACATGACCAAAGACTAGGCGAGGCTGGCGCTGGAGCGGCTGGACCC
>JAIYCD010000300.1 GCA_027488195.1 Acetobacteraceae bacterium
ATACGCCCTCTCCTTGGGATCGCGGACACAAAAAAGGCGGCCCGGATGGGCCGCCTTCCCTGCTCGGAACAGGCTGGCGGTTCAGCGTGCGGGCGTTGACCGCTGCGGGCTCTGGCGGGGTGCTGGGGCCGTGCAGACAGGGGCCGAAAGCGCTTGATGCACTTGGCGCGTGACCGCCACCTGAGAGAGCTCGTTCGCGCCATTCGCCGCCATCGCCGCCTGGAAGAGCGGGCCCTGCTCGTTGCAGAAGAAGCTGCCGCGATCAATGCTGACGCGCGACTGGCTGTTGGCGAGCTCGGTGATGTACTGATCGAGCTGACGCTGGTGCTGCGCACCCTCAGTCCGACGGAAATAGCTCGCAAGAGTGCGGAAGGCCGTTCCCAGCTCCGCCTGGTTCTTGCGGACGAATGCATTGTAGTTGTCATGCTGGCCGCAAGCGAGAGCCGCCACCAACAGCTGGCTTTGCAGGGCGCGGATGTCGAAGGCGGTCTTCTCCGCCGGCTGCAGGCAGGTCCGGCTGGCGGCGGATGCGCCAGGGGCCGGCGTCCGCTGTGTGCCCGCGGCCGCGGCCGCGGCCGCCGGGGGCGGCGCGGCGGCGGTCACCGCGGGGGCTTGCGCCGGCCGCGTCGCCGTGGGGGCCGGGTCTTGGGCGCAGGCAGCCAGCGCCGAAAGGGCCGCGACGCCCGCAAGAAGGCGTCGTGCCAGAGGGCTCTTCGAAGGCGTCATTCCGCCCAATCTCCCGAATCGGTGGGCCAGCTTTCCGCACCCGGCGAATCCGGGCGAAACGGCCAAGCTGACCAGAACAGCCTCGCCCTTTACACGCTCCATCGCGGGGCGCGAAGCCTGTTTAGGCAGCTTTCCGCGCCGGTTGAGCCAAATCTTGCAAGCGCCTGTCCAGGAACGACAAAACCTCATCCATTTCGGGCTCGATCGGCCGCATCCAGTAGGCCATGGTGGCCGAGTAGACGGCGGCAAGCGTCGCGCGGCGCGTGTACCAGGAAAAATCCGCCGAACGATCACCCGCCGCATGCCAGATGGCCGAGGCCGTTCGCGCCAGCACCCGCAACCCGAGCGGCGCGTTCCAGGGCAGCGCCAGCACGGCCAGCGCGGAGCGCAGGGCATCCCTGTCCGGCTGGAGCAGACGCAGACGCAACTCGACGACGCGGCGGATGCGCTGTGGCGTCCTGAGGCTCGTCAGATCCTCCGCGGCGGCCGCCGCGTCCATCCGCGCATCGACCAGAGCGAGCCAGGCGTCGATGGCGCTCGTCACCCCGCGCGGAAAGGCGCTTGCGACGAGTTCAGGCGCCTCGCCGCAATCGCGCAGGGCTTGGCGCAAGGTTTCGCGACTCCAGCCGGCCGTGCGGGCGCGCTGGACGGCGGCTTCGATCCATCGGTCTTCGGTCATGCGGTCTCCTCCGGCAAGCGGGCCAGTTCCTCGATGAAGCCGAGTCGGGCCAGATCGGTCATGCGGCTGAGGTAGAACACCCCGTCCAGGTGGTCGTTCTCGTGCTGCAGCACCCGGGCGGCGAGGCCCTCGGCCTCGCCCTCGACGGGGCGCCCCTCATGGTCCAGGCCGCGCCAGGCGACGCGGGCGGGGCGCTCCACCTCGCCGCGCAGGCCGGGGATGGACAGGCAGCCCTCCCAGGCGCGGGCACGGGCCTCGCCGAGCGGCGTGATCTCGGGGTTCATCAGCACGCGGAGGTCCTGGCCCTCGCGCCACAGGAAGAGGCGGAGCGCCTGGTGGACCTGAGGGGCGGCGAGGCCGATGCCGCCCGCGTCCGCGAGGGTTTCCGCCATATCCAGGATGAGCTGGCGGACCTCCGGCGCGGTTGGGTCTTCCACCTCGGCGGCGCGTCCCAGCAGTACCGGGTGGCCCATGCGGGCGATCTTCAGGATGGCCATGCCGCTCTCTCGTCTCAGCGCAGATGTGGGGTCACTTTTCCCGCATGCGAGGGCTTCCCGCCAGAGGGGCGGATATGTTATGCGCTCCGCACGGCCACGGCGCGCGAGAGGCGCTTCGGGGCAAATCGTCGTTGTCGGCCATCAGGAGATTCGCCCGCGTGCAAGTCGTCGTTCGGGATAACAATGTTGACCAGGCGCTCAAGGCGCTCAAGAAGAAGCTGCAGCGCGAGGGCGTGTTCCGCGAGATGAAGCTTCGCCGGCACTACGAGAAGCCCTCCGAGCGCCGCGCGCGTGAGGCCGCCGAGGCCGTTCGCCGCGCCCGCAAGGTCGAGCGCAAGCGCATCGAGCGCGAAGGCTTCTGAGCCTGGCTCCGGCGCTTCGGCGCCGGTTCTTCCGGATCGAGATGGCATCGCCGTGGCAGGTCTCCTGCCACGGCTTCTTGCGTTGTGGCGGCTCCTGTCCAATGCCAGGCGCCGGGCAACAAAAAAGGCGCCGCATCGCTGCAGCGCCTTTTCAGTGAGTGAGGCAGCAGCTTACCGCTGAAGCGCCTGCACGATCTCCTGCGTCACCTTCTTGGCGTCGCCGAAGAGCATCATCGTGTTGGGGCGGAAGAACACCTCATTATCCACGCCGGCATAGCCGCTCGCCATGCCGCGCTTGACGAAGAACACCGTCTTGGCGCGCTCCACATCCAGGATGGGCATGCCGTAGATGGCGCTGGACTTGTCGGTCTTGGCGGCCGGGTTGGTCACGTCATTCGCGCCGATGACGTAGGCCACATCGGCTTCCGCGAATTCCGGGTTGATCTCCTCCAGCTCATGCACCTCTTCGTAGGGCACATTCGCCTCGGCCAGCAGCACGTTCATGTGGCCCGGCATGCGGCCCGCGACGGGATGGATGGCGTAGGAGATTTCCACGCCTTCCTTCTTCAGCAGGTCCGACATTTCGCGCACGACCTGCTGGGCCTGCGCCACCGCCATGCCATAGCCCGGCACGATGATGATCTTCTGCGCGTTCTTCATGATGAAGGCGGCGTCCTCGGGGGAGCCCGCCTTTTTCTTTTTAATGACACGGCGACCACCG
>JAIYCD010000147.1 GCA_027488195.1 Acetobacteraceae bacterium
CAGCCCTATCCCTCGCGGATCAAGGATGGGGGCGAGGTGGATTTCTCCACCGGCTCCGTGGGCCTCGGCGTCGCGCTGACGAGCTTCGGCAGCCTGGTGCAGGATTATGTGCGCCTCAAGAAGCTGGCGCCCGAGGGCCTGCCCGCCGGCCGGCACGTTGCCATCGTGGGCGATGCCGAGCTGGATGAGGGCAACATCTACGAGGCCCTGCTGGAGGGCTGGAAGCACGATCTCCGCAACGTCTGGTGGGTGATCGACTACAACCGGCAAAGTCTGGATTCCGTGGTGCAGGACCGCCTGTTCGGCCGCATCGAGGGCCTGTTCCGCGACATGGGCTGGAACGTCGTCACCCTCAAATATGGCCGCAAGCTGCAGGCCGCCTTCGCGCGTCCGGGCGGCGAGAGCCTGCGCCGCTGGATCGATGACTGCCCCAACAGCCTCTATGCCGCATTGACCTTCCAGGGAGGTGCGGCCTGGCGCGCCGCACTCCTGGCCGAGTTGGGCCGCGAGGAGGGGCTGCGCGCCATCATCGACCCGCTGACGGATGATGAACTGGCCGCGCTGATGAACAATCTCGGCGGCCATGACATCGAGACGCTGATGGAGGCCTTCCGCGGCCAGGATGCGGCGGGCGACCAGCCCACCTGCTTCATCGCCTACACGGTGAAGGGCATGGGCCTGCCCTTCGCCGGCCACAAGGACAACCACGCCGGGCTGATGACCAAGGAGCAGATGGAGGAATTCCGCTCCGTCATGAACATCCGCCCCGGCCATGAATGGGACGAGTTCGAGGGGCTGGACGTCCCGGCGGAGGAGATGCGCGCCTTCATCCAGGGCATCCCCTTCGCCACGAAGCTGACGCCCGCGGGGCGCAGCCTGACCTCGCCCAAAATCCCCATCCCGGCGGTGCTGCCGGTGCCGCGCGTGCCGGCCGGCCGTAAGCTCTCGACCCAGGCCGCCTTTGGCGAGATCCTGGCGGGCATCGGGCGCGGCGAGGGCGAGTTTGCGCCCATGGCAGGGCGCATCGTCACCACCAGCCCCGATGTCACGGTGAGCACCAATCTCGGCCCCTGGGTGAACCGGCGCGGCATCTTCGACCGGCATCTCAAGAACGATGTCTTCCGCGACGCCAAGCTCGCCTCCGCGCAGCGCTGGGGCATGTCGCCCGACGGGCAGCATGTGGAACTCGGCATCGCCGAGCAGAACCTGTTTCTGGTGCTGGCAGCACTGGGCCTGTCGGACCGCCTCTACGGCGCGCGACTGCTGCCGATCGGCACGGTCTATGACCCCTTCGTCAATCGTGGCCTCGATGCGCTGATCTATGGTTGTTACATGGATGCGCGCTTCCTGCTGGTCAGCACGCCCTCCGGCATCACGCTGGCGGCAGAGGGCGGGCAGCACCAATCGGTGAACACGCCGCTGATCGGCATGGCGCAGGACCGCCTGGCCGCCTATGAGCCCGCCTTTGCCGATGAACTCGCCATCCTGATGCGCCACGCCTTCGCGCATATGCAGGAGCCCGAGGGCTCCTCCGTCTGGCTGCGGCTCTCCACGCGGGGGCTCGCGCAGCCCGAGCGCAGGCTGGACGCCGCCCAGGTCATCGCGGGCGGCTATTGGCTCGTGCCGCCGGCCGAGGGGGCACGGATCGCCATCGCCTACCAGGGAGCCGTGGCGCCGGAGGCGATGGCCGCCTTCGAGACGCTGCGGGCTGAGGAGCCCGGCGCAGGGTTGCTCGCTGTCACCTCGCCGGACCGGCTGCACCAAGGCTGGCTCGAATCCCGCAAGCGCGCGCGCGGCGGACCAGGGGGCGCGCCCTCGCAGATCGAGACGCTGCTGGCGCCGCTGGCACCGGGGGCGGGGATCGTGACCCTGCTGGATGGCCACCCGGCGGCACTCGACTGGATGGGCGGCGTCCGCGGCCAACGGATTGCGGCCCTGGGCGTGGACCGCTTCGGCCAGGGTGGCGACATCCCGGCACTCTATGCCGAATACGGGCTGGACGAGGCCGCGATCCTGGATGCCTGCGCGGAGCTGCTGCTCGGCTAATCCGCCACGCGAAGCTCGTCATAGGGCAGCATGACGTGCTCGCGGAAGGCGGGCCGGCCCGTCAGCGCCTGGTAATAGCGATGCAGCGCCGGGCGGTCCCGGCGGCGGATCGTGATGTCGAAATAGCGAAACAGCACATGGCCCAACTGGATATCGGCCAGGGTGAAGGCCGCCCCGGCCAGGAAGGGGTGACAGAGGAGCTGCGCTTCGGCGATGTCGAGAAACGGGTCGAGCTTCGCGAGGGCCGCCCCGATCGCCGCCGGGTCCTGCCGGGACGGCGCAGTCCGGACGACCCGCCAGAAGATCGGCGCGGTGAAGCCGAGGGCGATGTTGATCTTGGCCCATTCGGCCCATTTGTCGGACTGGGCGCGTTCGGCGGGGCCGTGGGGCCAGAAGGGCGCCGTACCATAGCGGGTGGCCAGGTAGCGCAGGATCGCGCCGGTTTCCCAGAGGGGCTCGGCATCCCCGTCGCGCAGGACCGGAACGGTGCCGTTCGGATTCATGGCCAGGAAGTCCGGCGTGTCGGTGCCGCCATGACGATGCCCCGCATCGTGCCGGACATATGGAAGGCCGAGTTCACCCACGCACCACATCAGCGCCTGGACATTGGAGGAGGTCCTGCGGCCCCAGATCGTCAGCATCCCGCGGGTCCATGCCAAGGAAGCAAAGCGGCATCCCTCTTCTGGTAAAGCGGATGCTTCGGGCTGCCGTCATTGTTCACGCCGAAGCACATGGGAGTGATGCCCGCGCCCCGCAGCAGCGTGGCCAGCGCGGGGCCGCGACCCATCAGGGGTTTCGGCGGCTGGCCCCAGGCGACGACGACCAGCGCCGCGCTGCGCGCATAATGTAGGATTGTCGCGTCATTCTCCTCGCCAACGGGGTCATCCACCTCCAGCAGGCGCTTCTTGTCTGTGGCGCGGTAGGCGAAGGCGTTGAGCATGACGAGGCCGGGCAGCCCCCAGCGATGCCGGGCGCGCCAGACGCAGCCCGCCACCGTCGGGTCATCCACGTCCAGATCCGCGGTGGAGGGATTCATCCCGATCACCACGCCAAAGCCCGGCGTGCCGATGGGCGCCCCGTCCCAGCGCCGCTCCAGCCACCAGCGCCAGCGGCGGCATTCGGAGAAGGCGGCGGCCGAGACGATGTCGGAAGCGAGCCGGAGGCGCACCTTTCCGCCGGGATCATGGGGAAGCGTCATGTGGGCCAGTATTGGCGAGGGCGGGCGTTTCGGCTACATGCGCGGCTTCCCATTGGCCACGCGGTCATGCGGGCGTGGTGGAATTGGCAGACACGCTGGATTTAGGTTCCAGTGGCGCAAGCCGTGGGGGTTCAAATCCCTCCGCCCGCACCACGTGGCCGCACCCATAACGCATGAACGGAATCACTCACTATGCAGGTCACCGAGGTCGCGAACGAAGGGCTCAAGCGGGCCTATACGGTGGTGGTTCCCGCAACGAGCATCGCCGCCCAGAAGGACAAGCGCCTGGCGGAACTGGCCAAGGACATGAAGATGCCTGGCTTCCGCCCGGGCAAGGTGCCGCAGAAGGTCGTGCTGGCGCGCTACGGCCAGGCCGTGATGGGCGAAGTGCTGGAAAGCTCCGTCCAGGAAGCGACCAGCAAGGTGGTGACCGACAACAACCTCCGCCCCGCGCTGCAGCCCAAGATCGAGCT
The DNA here is from genome assembly GCA_027488195.1 of Acetobacteraceae bacterium. Lineage (GTDB taxonomy): Bacteria > Pseudomonadota > Alphaproteobacteria > Acetobacterales > Acetobacteraceae > Roseococcus. The sequence continues at coordinate 3,718 of JAIYCD010000147.1, forward strand.
GGTGAACTTCGCCGATGGCGCCGATCTCGAGTTCCGCATGGATGTCGAGATCCTGCCCACCATCCCGATGCCCGATTTCGCCGGCATCAGCCTGACGCGCCTCAAGGCCGCGCCCGGCGATGAAGAAGTCTCCAAGGCGCTCGACAGTATCAGCCGCCGCCAGGCGAGCCTGGAAGAGACCGATGCCCGCGCCGCCGCCAAGGGCGAAGTGCTGGTCTGCGACTTCGTGGGCCGCATCGGCGGCGAGGAGTTCCAGGGCGGCTCGGCGACCGACATGCCGATCGAAGTGGCCGGCCCCGGCTTCATCCCGGGCTTCACCGAGCAGCTGGAAGGCATGGCACCGGGCGAAGAGCGCGTCATCAAGGTGAGCTTCCCGGCCGAATACGGCTCGGCCGAGCTGGCCGGCAAGGATGCTGAGTTCACCGTCAACGCCAAGGCGCTCAAGACCTATTCCAAGCCCGCTTTGGATGACGAGCTGGCGAAGAAGCTCGGCCTCGAGAGCTTCGAGAAGCTGCGCGAGGTGATCCTGGAAAGCCTGCAGCGCGAATATGACGGCCAGAGCCGCATGGCGCTGAAGCGCAAGCTGCTGGACGCGCTGGCCGAGCGCGCGAGCTTCGAAGTGCCGGAAGGCATGGTCGAGAACGAGTTCAAGCAGATCTGGGAGCGGGTCGAGGCCGACATGAAGGCCGGCCGCCTGGACGGCGAGGATGCCGGCAAGGATGAGGACACGCTGAAGGCCGAGTACCGCGCCATCGCCGAGCGCCGCATTCGCCTCGGCCTGCTGCTCTCCGAGATCGGCACCACCAACAACATCACGGTGAGCCGCGAGGAGCTGGGCAACGCGATGCGCGCCGAGGTGCAGCGCTACCCCGGCCAGGAAAAGCAGGTCTTCGACTTCTTCCAGAAGAACCCGCAGGCGCTGGAGAACCTCCGCAGCCCGATCTTTGAGGAGAAGGTGGTGGACTTCATGCTGGAGCTGGCCAAGGTCGACGAAGAGACCGTGACGCCGGAGAAGCTGGCCGAGGCCGCCCAGCAGATCTGACGGGCCAAAGGGGAGGGGGGGCGGGTTTCCTGTTTCCTGGTGCCCCTCTTTCCTTGGACGCGTCTCTGCCCACATGCTGTTTCCTGACCAAGAGGCCGGGGCACGATTCGCCCGGCCTTAACCAGGCCGTGCCCATCCTGGGGCGGACCTCAGCCGATGGGAATGCGAGACGTGCGATATCTGGGTACACAGGACCGCGATCCTGTTGAAATTTACAACAATTCTTTGGTGCCCATGGTGGTGGAGCAATCCAGCCGGGGCGAGCGCGCCTATGACATCTATTCGCGCATGCTCAAGGAACGCATCATCTTCCTGACGGGCGCCGTCTATGACCAGGTGTCCTCGCTGATCTGCGCGCAGCTGCTCTTTCTCGAGAGCGAGAACCCGAACAAGGAAATCTCGTTCTACATCAACAGCCCGGGCGGCGTGGTGAGTGCCGGCCTCGCGATCTACGACACGATGCAGTTCATCCGCAGCCCGGTCAGCACCGTCTGCCTCGGCATGGCGGCTTCCATGGGTTCGCTGCTGCTGACGGCCGGCGCCAAGGGCAAGCGCTTCGCCTTGCCGAATGCGCGCGTCATGGTGCACCAGCCCTCGGGCGGCGCGCAGGGCCAGGCGACCGACATCGAAATTCAGGCGCGCGAGATCCTGGAATTGCGCAAGCGTCTGAACCAGATCTACGTCACCCACACGGGCCAGCCGGTCGAGGCGATCGAGGCCAAGTTGGAGCGCGACAGCTACATGTCGGCCGAAGAGGCCCGCGACTGGGGCCTGATCGACCAGGTGGTAGACAAGCGCCCCGCCACGGCCGAATCGCCAAAAACCTGAGCCTTGACTGGAACTTAGGAGTTTGTGGGGCAGGATAGGCCTTCAAGGGCGGCAGTGCTTCCCTTGAGGGCCCCCGGGAGGGTAGATTCCCGGGTCACGAGTTTGCAACGCGGATTGGGGGCTGACCGCCGGGTCCACCCCCGCCGCGAGGAGTGCGCATGAGCAAGTCTGGCGACAGCAAGAATACCCTTTACTGCTCCTTCTGCGGGAAGTCGCAGCACGAGGTGCGGAAGCTCATCGCGGGCCCGACCGTCTTCATCTGCGATGAATGCGTCGAACTCTGCATGGATATCATCCGTGAAGAGCACAAGACGCACATGGTGAAGACCCGCGATGGCGTGCCGACTCCCAAGGAGATCTGCAAGGTCCTGGATGACTATGTGATTGGCCAGGAGCACGCCAAGAAGGTGCTCGCGGTCGCGGTCCACAACCATTACAAGCGCCTGGCGGCGGTCGCAAAGAACAACGACGTCGAGATCGCCAAGTCCAACATCATGCTGATCGGGCCGACCGGTTCGGGCAAGACGCTGCTCGCGCAGACGCTCGCCCGCATCCTCGACGTGCCCTTCACCATGGCGGACGCCACGACCCTGACCGAGGCCGGCTATGTCGGCGAGGATGTGGAGAACATCATCCTCAAGCTGCTGCAGGCCGCGGACTACAACGTCGAGCGGGCGCAGCGCGGCATCGTCTACATCGACGAGGTCGACAAGATCAGCCGCAAGTCGGACAACCCGTCGATCACGCGGGACGTCTCGGGCGAGGGCGTGCAGCAGGCCCTGCTGAAGATCATGGAGGGCACCGTCGCCTCCGTGCCGCCGCAGGGCGGGCGCAAGCACCCGCAGCAGGAATTCCTGCAGGTGGACACGACGAACATCCTCTTCATCTGCGGCGGCGCCTTCGCCGGGCTGGAGCGGATCATTGGCGCGCGTGGCAAGGGCTCGGGCATCGGCTATGGCGCCGAGGTCCGCAGCCCCGAGGATCGCCGCATGGGCCAGGTGCTGCGCGAGGTGGAGCCCGAGGATCTGCTGAAGTTCGGCCTGATCCCGGAATTCATCGGCCGCCTTCCCGTCGTGGCAACGCTCGAGGACCTGGATGAGAAGGCTCTCATCGAGATCCTGACGCGGCCGAAGAATGCGCTGCTGAAGCAGTATCAGCGTCTGTTCGAAATGGAGGGTGCCAAGCTCACCTTCACCGAGGACGCGCTGAAATCGGTCGCCACCCGCGCCATCCAGCGCAAGACTGGCGCGCGCGGGCTGCGCTCCATCATGGAGCAGATCCTGCTGAGCACCATGTTCGAGCTGCCCGGCCTCGCCGATGTCGAGGAGGTGGTGGTGAATCGCGAGGTGGCCGAAGTGCGGGCCCAGCCGCTCTTCATCTACGGCGAGAAGGCCGCCGAACAGAGCTCCGCCTGAGCCAGGGGCTTGCCGGGGGCGGCTTGTTTGCCGCCCCTTCATGACCAAATGACGAAATCAACCCGTGGCTCCGGGTGGGCGTGCCGAATTCGGGCGCCCGCCCCGCCGACTGTCCCAGTGAGGTCCTCATGACGGAAACCATTCGCGGCGACCTGCTTCCCGTGCTGCCGCTTCGGGATATCGTTGTCTTCCCGCACATGATCGTGCCGCTTTTCGTCGGCCGCGAGAAATCCGTGCGGGCTCTGGAAGCGGTGATGCGCGATGACAAGCAGATCCTGCTCGTCGCACAAAAGAACGCCCTGCAGGACGATCCCGGGGCCGGAGACCTCTTCGAGACCGGTACCGTCTCCACCGTGCTGCAACTGCTGAAGCTGCCCGACGGCACCGTGAAGGTGCTGGTCGAGGGCGGCCGCCGCGCCAAGATCGTGGGCTTCAAGGAGACGGATAGCTACTTCGAGGCCTTCACCGAGCCGATGGCCGAGGCAGCCTCCGACAAGCGCGAGGTCGAGGCGCTGATGCGCACCGTGATCTCGCAGTTCGAGAGCTACATCAAGCTCAACAAGAAAATCGCGCCCGAGGTGCTGGTCTCGATCAACCAGATCGACGACGCGGGCAAGCTGGCCGACACGGTGGCAAGCCACCTCTCGATCAAGATCCCCGAGAAGCAGGAGCTGCTCGAGATCGCCTCGGTCGCGGCGCGGCTGGAGCGGGTCTTCTCGCATATGGAAGGCGAGATGAGCGTCCTCCAGGTGGAGAAGCGCATCCGCAGCCGCGTGAAGCGGCAGATGGAGAAGACGCAGCGCGAATACTACCTGAACGAGCAGATGCGGGCGATCCAGAAGGAACTGGGCGAGGGCGAGGACGGCAAGGACGAGGCGGCCGAGATCGAGGCCAAGATCAAGGCCACCAAGCTCACCAAGGAAGCGCGGGAGAAGGCGCTGGGCGAGCTGAAGAAGCTCAAATCCATGTCGCCCATGTCCGCCGAGGCGACGGTGGTGCGCAACTACCTCGACTGGATTCTCTCGATCCCCTGGAAGAAGAAGACGCGCATCCGCAACCGCGTGAAGCGGCAGATGGAGAAGACGCAGCGCGAGTACTACCTGAACGAGCAGATGAAGGCGATCCAGAAGGAGCTG
>JAIYCD010000211.1 GCA_027488195.1 Acetobacteraceae bacterium
ATGCCTTCGCAGGCGCGCTGCTGGGCGGCATCGACAATCCGGGCGGCGCGGTGGCGGGCGGCTTCCTGGTGGGCATCCTCGAGAACCTGGCCGGCGCCTATGTGGTGGGCACGGAACTCAAGCTGACGGTGGCGCTGGTCATCATCATCGGCGTGCTGGTCGTAAGGCCCTCGGGCCTCTTCGGCCGCGTCGTGTTCAGCCGGGTCTGAGCGCATGAAGCCCCTTCTCATCGCCGGCGGCCTCGCCCTTGCCCTGGCACCGCTCTGGGTGCTCGAGAGCTTTCATCTGTTCCAACTGACGCTCGCCGTCATCATGGCGCTTGCCGTGCTCGGGCTGAACATCGTGACGGGCTATAACGGCCAGATCTCGCTCGGCCATGGCGCCTTCTTCGCCGTCGGCGCCTATGCGACGGCGATCCCGATGTCGCTGCTCGACTGGTCCTTCTGGGCGACGCTGCCGGTCTCGGCCGTGGTGTGCGGCGTGGTGGGCTGGGGTGTCGGCTTTCCCGCCCTGCGCCTGGGTGGGCTGTACCTGGCGCTGACCACCTTCGCGCTGGCCGTCGCCGTGCCGCAGATCCTGAAGCACAAGGCGGTGGAGGCCTGGACGGGGGGCGTGCAGGGGCTGTTCCTGCTCAAGCCCGAGGCGCCCGCCTGGCTCGCGCTGACGCCGGACCAGTACATGTATCTCGTGGCCTTGCTGGTCGCCGGCCTCTGCTACTGGCTCACGGCCAACCTGCTGCATGGGCGCATCGGCCGCGCCATGATGGCCATCCGCGACAACCCGACCGCAGCCGAGGCGATGGGCATGGACCTCGCCAGCCTCAAGACCCGCACCTTCGCGGTGAGCGCCATCGTCACCGGCATGGCGGGCTCGCTCTCGGCCGCGGTGGTGGAGTTCGTGGCGCCTGACAGCTTCACCTTCATCCTCTCCATCAGCCTCTTCGTGGGCATGGTGGTGGGGGGTGTCGGCTCCATCCTGGGCTCGGTCTTTGGTGGGCTCTTCGTGCTCTTCGTGCCCAACCTCGCCGAGGCCATCAGCCGCTCGGCGCCCGGCGTGATCTATGGCGCCATCCTGATCCTGTTCCTCTTCGTCCTGCCGGACGGCGTGGCCGGGCTGGTCCGCCGACTCACCACCAAGAAACGCGTCATTCCTGGGAGGGAACCCTCATGAGCACCACTCGTCGCACGCTGCTTGTCGCATCCGGCGCCACGCTCGCCACGCCCAACATCGCCCCCGCGCAGGAAGCGCCCGGCGTGACGGCGACCGAGATCCGCATCGGCAGCACCAATTCGCTCTCGGGGCCGGCTTCGGCCTATTCGGTCATCTCCACCTGCCTGACCGCGATGTTCCGCCGCTTGAACGAGGAGGGCGGGATCTCCGGCCGCCGCGTGAACTTCACCGTCTATGACGATGCCTATTCGCCGCCCCGCACGCTGGAGCAGACGCGCCGCCTGGTGGAGCAGGATCGCGTGGCCTTCCTGTTCAACCAGCTCGGCACGCCCACCAACAATGCCGTGCACCGCTATGTGAACCAGCGCCGCGTGCCGCATCTGTTTCTCGCGACGGGCGCCGACAAATGGGCCAATCCGCGCGAGTTTCCCTGGACCATCGGCTGGCAGCCGAGCTACCGCGTCGAGGCGCAGATCTATGCCAAGCACATCCTGGAGACGCGCCCCAATGCGCGCATCGCGCTGCTCTACCAGAATGATGATTTCGGCCGCGACTACCTGAACGGCGTGCGCGACGTGCTGGGCCCGCGCTTCGATTCCATGGTCCGCACCGCGACCAACGAGGCGACGGACCCGACGGTGGACAGCCAGATCGTCCAGCTCCAGGCGAGTGGCGCCGATGTGCTGATCTGCGGCGTCATTCCGCGCTTCGCCGCCCAGGCGATCCGACGCGTGCATGACATCGGCTGGCGGCCGATGATGTTCATGACCAATGTCTCGGTCTCGGTCGGCGCGGTCATGCAGCCGGCGGGCGTGGAGCGTGGCGTCGGCCTCATCACCTCCGACTATCGCAAGGACCAGAGCGATCCGGCCTGGGCGAATGATGCAGGGATGAACGAATGGCGCAGCTTCATGCAGCGCTTCGTGCCGGGTGGGGACCTGACGGACAATAACTTCACCTACGGCTATGGCGTCGGCACCACCATGATCCAGGTGCTGCGGCAATGCGGCAATGATTTCTCGCGCGAGAACGTCATGCGCCAGGCGACCAACATCGCGCCCATGGACGTGGCCACCCTGTTGCCCGGCGTGAAGGTGCAGAGCCAGCCCACCAACTTCAACGTGATCCGCCAGATGCAGCTGCAGCGCTGGAACGGCTCGGGCTGGGTGCGCTTCGGCAATGTCATCGAGGGCGCCAACGTCTGACGGCGCTCGCCCTTCGCCGCCGGTTCAGTCCACGGGCCGGCGGCAGAAGAGCATGGGGATGATGATGGCGGCCGCCAGGGCGCCCAGCAGGTACCAGAGCATGTTCGCCTGCGCCTCGGGCGTGCCGAACTTCTCGAGGAAGATGCAATAGATGACGGTGCAGCCGACGATTCCCAGGCCCAGGAATTTTCCGGCGATCGTCACCTCGCGCTGCTGATGTGTCTCGTGCTGCATCTCTTGCCCCATATCCCGCGTGCGGGGGATATGGGGCGGAGCACGCCTTTGGGAATGGCCTGGCCAGAGCGTGATCCGCGCTGAGAGAAGCGCGGATCATGCTCTAGAAGCTCGCCCGCAGGATCAGCGGCATCGGCGCCATCTCATCCTGCACGGCGGCGACGCCCGGGATCCCCCGCGCCATGACGGCGAGGCCCTGGCGCATCGTGTCGTTGCGCGCGTAGCCGTGGAAGGTGACGGTGCCGGCCTTCACGGACGGATAGACCCAGTAGGTGTCCACCCAGGGCTGCGCACGCATCGCCTTCACCAGTGCCGTCTGGATGCCGCGGTCGTCATGCGTCTCCTGCGGGGTTGCTTCGCCGCGAAGGATGGCACGCAGCAGGTCGGCGCGGCTGACGATGCCGACCAGGTGGTTGCCCTTCACCACCAGCACGCGGCGGATGTGGTGCTGCTCCATGAGCTGCGCGATGCGCTCGGCCGTCTCCGTCTCGCTGACCGTCACCAGGTCCTTCGACATCACGTCCCGCGCGGTCTTGCCATGCGCCTTGGAGAATCGCTCGGCGAGAGGGGCAGAGCTGGCGAAAAGCAGCAGGAACCAGCCGAGCGGCCCGGGCGGGCATTCGGCCAGGCGCCGGATCAGGTCGCCCTCGGTGACGATGCCCTGGGGCACGCCCTCGCCATCCACCACCGGTACGGCGGAAATGCCGCGTGCGGCCAGCAATTCGGCGATGGCCGCGACCGGGGTGTCGGGTGAAATGACCACGGGATTGGTGGTCATGAGGTCCTTGGATTTCATGTCTCTGCCTTCTTCCGGCGTTGCGCGCCGGCTGCGTGCGGCGCGTTGCACCCTGTTTAGGAAATCCTGGCGCCCTCCGCCTTGCGGCGGATCAAGCCGCACCCTCCCGCGCGCCCAGGCGATGCGGTACTTTCGTGACAACGAGAATGCGGAGGATGCGCGCCCATGGCCGAAGGCTATTTCCTGGTTACTGTCGCCTCGGCGCTTCGGCTGGCGCAAGCCGAGGCGGTGATGGAGGCCACGCTCACGGCGGCGCGCGAGGCGGGGCTGCTGCCGCTGGCCGTCGTGGTGCTGGATGCAGGCGCGCAGCTCGTGGCTTTCCGGCGCGAGGATGGCTGCGGCGTGCTCCGCTTCGAGATCGCGCGCGGCAAGGCGCAGGCTGCACTCGGCATGGGTATCGGCAGCCGCGTCGTGCGGGACAGGCTGAAGGAACGCGTGGCCTTCCAGGCTTCCATCGCCGCCGCCAGCGAGGGGCGCTTCATCCCCGTGCCCGGCGGCGTGCTGATCCTGAACGCGGCGGGTGAGGCGATCGGCGCCGTCGGCGTCTCGGGCGATGCATCGGACCGCGACGAATATGCCGCCATCATGGGCATCCGCGCGGCGGGTCTTGGCGCGCATCCGGATGAGCCCGCGCCCGGCTGGCGGGAAGCGGGGCTGTGAAGCGCCGCACCCTCCTGGCCGCCACGCTTGCCACACCGGCGCTCGCGCAGACCTGGCCGGATCGCCCGCTGCGCATGATCGTGCCCTTCCCGCCGGGCGGAGCGACCGACGTCTTTGCGCGCCGCCTGGCGGCCCGCCTGCCGGCCGAACTCGGCCAGCCGGTCGTGATCGAGAACCGCACGGGCGCGGCGGGCGCCATCGGCACGCTGGAAGCGGCGCGCGCCCGGCCCGATGGGCAGACCTTGCTCTTTGGCACCGCCAGCACGCTTGGCCTTTATCCGCTGCTGGCCGAGCGCCCGCAATTCGACCCGCTGCGGGACTTCCTGCCCGTCGCGATCCCGGGTGCGGCCACCGTCGCCTTCGTGGTGCGGCCGGGTGTCGCGGACAGCCTGCCCGCGTTGGTCGCCGCCGCCCGCGCCCGGCCTGGCGCGCTGCGCTATGGCTCGCCCGGAACGGGCAGCTACCTCCATATGTCCTTCGAGCTGTTCAAGCATGAGGCGGGCGTGAATATCGAGCACGTGCCCTATCGCGGCAGCGCGCCTGCCATGACGGACCTGCTGGGCGGCCACCTGGACGCGCTGACCGACACCGTCGCCACCACGCTGGAGCAGCACCGCGCCGGTCGCGTCCGAATGCTGGCGGTCGCTTCCGCCGCGCGCAGCCCACTGGTGCCGGAGGTGCCAACGGTGGCCGAGGCGCTGGGCCTCGCAGGTTTCGAGGCGGCGGTCTGGCTCGCTGTCATGCTGCCCCTCGGCACGCCCGAGCTGATCCGGGCACGGCTGGCCGAGGCCATCACCGCGACGCTCGCCGTGGCGGAGTTCCGCGCCGAGCTGGAGACAGCGGGCTTCGAGGTGGGGGGGCGCTTGTCGCCGGACCAGAGCCGCGACTACATCGCCGCCGAACAGGCAAAATGGCGGCCCATCGTGGCGGCCACCGGCGCCAGGCTCGAATAGAGGGAAACATGATCCGCATCACACGCCGCGCCGTCCTCGGCGCCACGCTGGCCACGCCCGCCATCGCCAGCGCGCAGTCCTGGCCCTCGGGCAGCATCCGCATCGTCGTGCCCTTCGCGCCCGGCGGCAGCACCGATGCGGTGGCGCGCCTCGCCGCACCCGGTCTCTCGCAGCGCCTGGGCGTGCCGGTGGTGGTCGAGAATCGCAGCGGCGCGGCCGGCTCGCTGGGCACCCAGGTGGTGGCGACGGCGCGGCCCGACGGCCAGACCTGGCTGCTGACCTTCGACAGCCATGCCACGCTGCCGGCGCTGCTGCCCAACCTGCCCTTCAACCTGACGCGGGACCTCGATCCCGTCATGCTGATCGGCGGCGCGCCCTATGTGATCGCGACCCGACCGGACAAGCCGTACCGGACCCTCGCCGATGTGGTCGCCGCCGCCCGCGCGCGGCCCGATGCGGTGAATTACGGCAGCACGGGCAATGGCACGATCGGCCACCTGACGATGATCCAGCTGGGAGCGCGCGCGGGCGTCCGCATGGCGCACCTGCCCTATCGCGGCGGCGGGCTTGCGGTGAACGACACGGTGGCCGGGCATGTCGAGATGATGATCGGCAGCGCAGCCGTCGTGGCGCCGCATATCGCGGGCGGCACGCTGCGCCCCATCGTGCAGTTCGGCCCCGAACGCCTGCCTGCACTGGCCCAGGTGCCGACCGCCATCGAGGGCGGCTTCGCCGGGCTGGAGGCCGAGGCCTGGTGGGGCGTCTTCGCCCCGCATGGCACGCCTGACGCCATCCAGGCGCGCATGTTCACCGCCTTGAAGGAATCTTTCCAGGAGGAGCGGGTGGCGCGCACCATGACGGAAACCCAGCAGGCCCGTGTGGTGCTGGGCGACAAGACCGTGCTCGGCCCCTTCCTGGAGCGTCAGATCGCCCAATGGGGCGGCCTGGTGCGCGAATTCCGCATCCAGGCGGATTAGGGCGGCCTTTTCGCGCACCGCATGGCATGATCCGCGCCGCCCCAATGGCGGAGACGGATGCATGAACTTCCCAAGGCGCGTTTTGCTGGCGGCCCCGGCCATCATGCCCTTGGCGGCGCATGCCCAAGGCTCGGGCGTGCTGGGCTGGCCCGGGCGGCCGATCCGGATGATCGTGGGCTTCCCGCCAGGCGGCCTGCCAGATGTCTATGCGCGGCTGCTCTCCGATCGCTTCGCGGTGCTGCTCGGCCAGCCGGTGGTGGTGGAGAACCGGGTGGGTGGCGGCGGCACCCTCGCCAATGAGCTGCTCGCCCGCACCGAGGACGGGCACAGCTTCATGTCCACTTCGATTTCGATGACGGCGGGCGCGGCACTTCGGGCCGGGCATATCCAGTATGACGTGCTGCGGGACATCGCGCCGGTCTCGATGATCTCGGTCGTCGCCAATGGCGTCTTCGTACACCCCTCGGTGCGGGCGAACACGATCCAGGAGCTGGTGGCACTGGCCAAGGCGGAGCCCGGGCGGCTCAATTGCGGCTCGCCCGGCAACGGCACATCGGGCCATGTCACGCTCGAGTATTTCAAGCTGCGGACGGGCACGGACATCCTGCATGTGCCCTATCGCGGGTCGGCCCCGCTCATCCCGGATTTCCTGGGCGGTCAGGTGAACATGGTGATCGACAACATGCCACTCTACATGCCGCATGTGCGCGAGGGGAGGCTGCGCCTGCTCGCCGTCACCACGCCTGCGCGCTGGCCGAGCACGCCGGAGATTCCCACCATCGCCGAGAGCGTGGCGTCCGGCTTCGATGTGCGCGCCTGGTTCGGCCTGGTCGCCCCCATTCGCACACCGGAGCCCGTGCTGGAGGTGATGAACCGGCTGGCCGTGCAGATCCTGAACGAGCCCGCGATGATCGACCGCATCCGCGCGGGCGGAGCCGAGCCCACGCCGACCAGCCGTGCCGAATTCGGGCAGTTCATGCGCGAGGATATGGCGCGCTGGAGCGAGGTGGTGCGCCTTTCGGGGGCGAAAGCGGATTGATGCTCACCTCCCGTTAAGCTTTCCCGCCTATCCCTGGGCCCGAGAACGGAGCCCAGGATGAGCATCCAGCATCACGCCGCGGTGAATGAGACCGTCTACCACTTCGCGCGCGGCTATCTCGACCGCATGGGCTGGTTCGCCAGCCTGGACGGCACGCCGCGCGACCATGCGGGCTATGTGCCCTACGTCACCTATCCGGCGCTGCGGCAGCTTGCGCGCATCGTGCGGCCGGACTTCCGCGTCTTCGAATATGGCTGCGGCGGCTCCTCGCTCTGGTGGGCGGGGCAGGTGCGGGAGGTCATCAGCGTCGAGCATGATGCGGGTTGGGCCGAGCGGGTGGCGGCCGCGGGGCCCGCGCATCTGCAGGTCATCACGCGGGAGCGGGGCGCGGCTGTGGCCGCAAGGCGCCGACCGCTGCTCAAGCGCTTCCTCGCCACCGCGCCGGAACTGCCGCTCAGCCCCGATGACGGCCACAACGTCATGCACGGGCTGCTGACCGAGGATTTCGCCGCCTATGCGACCGAGATCGAGGCGCATGGCCCCGAGCCCTTCGACGTCATCGTGCTGGACGGCATGGCGCGCTGCTTCGCCGCGTGGCTAGCGCCCCGCCACCTGAAGCCGGACGGCTTCCTGGTCTTCGACAATGCCGATCGCTGGCACTACAACGCCGCCTATCGCTTCCTGCGCGAGCAGGGCTTCCACCGCATCGATTTCTATGGCCCCGGCCCGGTCAACAAGATCGAGTGGTGCACCGCGATCTTCACGCGGAACCTCACCGCCTTCTCCGAGAATGTCGAGCGCGCGAAAGGCGAGGGGGACCTCGGCTGGTAGCCTTGCCCTGGCCCGGATCGGGGCCTAATCCGGAGGGCAAGGAGACGCCCCATGGACCAAGCCCTGATTGCCGCCGACCCGCATGCCGAGATCCGCGAGGAGGTGCGCAAGCTTTGCGCCCGCTTCCCGGGCGAATACTGGCGTGAGCTGGACGCCCGCCGCGGCTACCCCACCGAATTCGTGACCGCGCTGACCGAGGCCGGCTATCTCGGCGCCCTCATCCCCGAGGAGTTCGGTGGCGCGGGCCTGCCGCTTTCGGCGGCCGCCGCCATCCTGGAGACGATCCACGCTGAGGGCTGCAACGGTGCCGCCTGCCACGCGCAGATGTACATCATGGGCACCATCCTCAAGCATGGCAGCCCGGAGCAGAAGCAGCGCTACCTCCCCGGCATCGCGGAAGGCACGCTGCGGCTTCAGGCCTTCGGCGTGACCGAGCCCACCAGCGGCACGGACACCACCAACCTGCGCACCACCGCCGTGCGCCAGGGCGACAAGTACATCGTGAACGGCCAGAAGATCTGGACCAGCCGCGCCGAGCACAGCGACCTCATGCTGTTGCTCGCCCGCACCACGCCCAAGGACCAGGTCGCGAAGAAGACCGAGGGCCTCTCCACCTTCATCGTCGACATGCGCACGGCCAAGGGCCTGACGATCCGCCCGATCCGTACGATGATGAACCACAATTCCTGCGAGGTCTTCTTCGACAACATGGAGGTTCCGGGGGAAAACCTCGTCGGCGTCGAGGGCCGTGGCTTCCGCTACATCCTGGACGGCATGAACGCAGAGCGACTGCTGATCGCCAGCGAGAGCATCGGCGATGCCAAGTGGTTCACCAACCGCTCGGTGGCCTATGCGAAGGAGCGCGTGCTCTTCGGCCGTCCCATCGGCCAGAACCAGGGCGTGCAATTCCCCATCGCCAAGGCCTATGCGCAGATGCGCGCGGCCGAGGCCCTGCTGCACAAGGGGCTGGAGAAGTTCGAGGCCGGCCTGCCCTGCGGCGAGGAGGCGAACACCTCCAAGATGCTGGCGGCCGATGCGGCCTGGGCGGCGGCCGAGGCCTGCGTGCAGACCCATGGCGGCTTCGGCTTCGCCGAGGAATATGA
>JAIYCD010000262.1 GCA_027488195.1 Acetobacteraceae bacterium
GGCCCATGGCAACACGCGGGTCACCGCCGTCTGGGACCCCGGCGCCGCCGCCATCGCGCGGCTCGCCTCCATCACGCCCGATCTGACGATGAGCGCCGACGCGGCTGCCGTGATCGCGGCGAGTGACGCGGTCTACATCGCCTCGCCCCCCGCCTCGCATATCGCGCTGGGGCGGCAGGTGCTGACGGCGGGGCGGGCGCTGTTTCTGGAGAAGCCCTTGGCCTCCGATGTCTCGGCAGCGCGCGCCTTCGTGGCGGAAGCCAAGGGCCAGCGCGCGGCCGTGAATTTCCCCATGGCCTCCTCGCCCTCCATCGCGCAGCTTCGCGCCTGGCTTGCCGAGACCGGGACGATCCAGCGCATCGAGATCACCGCCGCCTTCGCCGCCTGGCCGCGCGGCTGGCAAAAGGATGCGGCATCCTGGCTCTCAGAGCGGGCGGAGGGCGGCTTCACGCGGGAGGTCGTCTCGCATTTCCTGTTTCTCGCGCAGCGCCTCGGTGGGCCGCTTCGCCTCGCCGAGGCGCGGGTCAGCTACCCGCCGGGCAGGGGCAGCGAGACGGCGATCGCGGCCCGGCTCTCGGCGGGCGAAGTGCCGGTCACGATCTCGGGCGGCGTCGGCATCACGCTGGCCGATGACCACAACATCACCCGCATCCAGGGGGCGCTGGGCGCCATCCGCCTGCGCGACTGGTCCTTCGCCGAGAAGCTGGCACCCGATGGCAGGTGGCATCCCGCGCCAGACGCTCTGCCCAATGAGAAGATGCGGCCACTGACGCTGGCCGGCCAGCTCGACAAGCTCGCGGCGCTGACGCGGGGCGAGACGGTGGATCTCGCAACGCTCGGCGAGGCACTCGCCGTTCAGGAGGTCGTCGAGGGGATCCTCGCGGGCTAATCGCGAGGTTCCTGGCGGGCTAGCCGGGGGTATGGCTTCAGGCCGCCTGGTCCCTCGCCGCGGGGTCGATGGCCATGGCCAGAAGGGCCCTGCTCAGGCCCGCGCCCGGCTCGATCAATCGCACCCGCACCACGCCATCTGCGGCGGCGACCACCGCCCCGCGCAGGATCTGCCCCGCGACCTCGCCACGGATCTCCTGCCCGGCCAGCGCGGTGCCACTGACGGCGAAGCCGTTGGAGGAGACATCCAGCAGCTGGCAGGCGATCGCCGCACCTTGACCGATCTGCAGGCGGAGGCTGCCCCGGGCCGCATGGCGCCGTTCCCGCCGCCGGTCCACCTCGACCGTGGCGGTGCGAACGATGCGGATCAGGGCCTGGCGCATCTCGCCCACACCCGCCTGGGCCTCCGCCGCCGCGCCCAGCATCGCGGTCGTGTCCTCTCGTGAGCCGCGGGCCTCGCCGGCCACGCTGGCGATGCGGCTCTCGACATCGCGGACGGAGGCGGCGGCGCCTGCCACGGAACGGGCGATCTCCTCTGTCGCGCTGGTCTGCTGTTCCATCGCCTCGGCCATTGCGCCCGAGGTGCGGTCCAGCTCGGACACCTTGTCGGCGATGCGGCGCACGGCGGCCACGGCCTCGTGCGTCGCCGCCTCGATGGTCCCGATCTGCTGGCCGATCTCGCCGGTGCGCAGGGCGGTCAGGTTGGCCAGCGCCTTCACCTCGCCCGCCACCACGGCAAAGCCCTTGCCTGCCTCGCCGGCGCGCGCCGCCTCGATGGTTGCATTGAGCGCGAGGAGGTTGGTCTGGCCGGCGATTTCGCCGATCAGGCGTGCGACTTCGCCAATGCGGCCCACCGCCTCCTGCAGGCCACTGATGGTGGCCACCCCTTCTTCCACGCCGGCCACCGCTCCGCGTGAAGCCTCC
Organism: Acetobacteraceae bacterium; assembly: GCA_027488195.1. GTDB lineage: Bacteria > Pseudomonadota > Alphaproteobacteria > Acetobacterales > Acetobacteraceae > Roseococcus. The sequence goes on from JAIYCD010000262.1 coordinate 1,813, forward strand.
GACGCCGCCTGCAACTGCCCGGTGACCGAGCGGATGCTGGCCGAGAGCTGCTCGGTCGCGGCGGCCACGGCCTGCGCGGCCCCCAGCGCCTCACTTGCGGCGGAAGCGACGCCGTCGCTCTCGGTGGTCACGCGCACAGCGCCGTCGCTGATGCGGGCCGAGACCTCGGTGACCGCCGACATGCGGCGGCTCATCGTCTCGATGGCCGCGCGTGTCTCCTCCTCGACGCGCTGCGCCATGGCCTGGAGGGCGGCAGCGCGCTGTTCGGCTTCGCGTTCCGTCAGCCTTGCCTGGCGCTCGGCCTCCTCGGCGCGGGCCTGCGCTGCGCGGGTCGCCAGCGCGGAGACGGCCCGCGCCAGGCGGCCCACCTCATCGTGGCGGGAAGCGAGGGCAAGGGTCTCCTCCGTCCCTGTATCGCGGCCGGTTGCGAGATCTTCGGCTGTCGCGGTCAGACGGTCCAGCGGGACGGCGACGCCGCGGCGGAAAAGCAGGTAGATGGCGGCGGCTGCCAGCAGGATCAGCCCGCCCAGCGCCAGCCACATCTGGCGGATGGCGCTCTCCGCCGCCTCGCGCGCTGCCGCGGCCTGGCTGGCCTGCAGCGTCACATTGCCATCCACCTGCACCACCAGGGCGTCACGGAGGCCGTTCACGGCCGGGTCCACCTCGCGCCGGATGATCTCCAGCGCGCGGTTTCGATCACCGGCCGCCAGCGCGTCGCGCATGTTCACGGCGGCGCGTTCAAGGATGGCGTGGCGCGCCCGATTGGCTTCGGCCACATGCGCCTGGTCGGGATTGCCCCGTTCGAACTGGCCGTTTCGGGTGTGGAAGTTGCGAAGTTCCGCCTCGACCTCGCGCCAGAGCGCGGCAAGGGTCGCGGCGTCCGGCGCTTCGAGCACCATGCGGTTCAGGTGCCGGCCGACGATCTGGAAGTGCCGCTGGGCGCGGGCCAGGGCGATGTATCCGGGCGAGCGTTCCTCCGTGATCACGCGATAGGCTTCGTTCAGACGCTGCACTTCCCTCGATTGGTACAGCGCGGCCCCCAGGGTGCCGGTCAGCATAACCCCCAGGACAAGCAGGGCGCGGATTGTGATCGAAGGATGGCCAAAGCGTCGCACTGTAAGCGGCTCCTCGGGAGTTGGGGGATGCCTTGGTTAGCGCGGCGGCGTTAACGGATCCTCACCGGAAGGAGGAAAGGGCTTCCCAAGCAGGCACTACACGCCTCTGATGCCTTCTCAGCCATGCTGGAGAGCCTCGCCATGAGCCACCCCGATGAGTAGGCCCGTCATCATCACCGCGGCCCTCACGGGTGGGGCCGACAGCACCGGCGCCTCGCCCCATGTGCCCATCACGCCGGCGCAACTCGCGAGCGAGGCGCTGTCCGCGCGCGCTGCGGGGGCGGCCATCGTCCACATCCATGTCCGCAACCCCGAGACCGGCAAGCCCTCGCGCGATGTGGCGCTCTACCGTGAAACGGTGCAGCGCATCCGCGACGCCGGCAGCGACGTGCTGATCAATCTGACGACCGGCCCCGGCGCCAGCTTCGCGCCCGGCGAAGACCCCAATATCAACGCTCGCCCGAAGGGCATGGGCACCCCGGCCGAGCGGGTGGCGCATGTGCTCGAACTCCGTCCCGATATCTGCTCGCTCGACATCGCGACCATGAATTTCGGGCCGACGCCCTTCGTGAACACGCCCGCCCATCTGGCCGCCATGGCGGAGATGATCCGCGCGGCCGGCGTGAAGCCCGAGCTGGAGGTCTTCGACCTCGGCCACGCCATGCTGGCGGCGGACATGGTGAAGCGCGGCCTCTTCGAGGCGCCGCCCTGGTTCCAGCTCTGCCTCGGCATCGCATGGGGGGCGCCTGCCACCACCGAGGCGATGATCGCGCTGAAGCAGCTCGTGCCCGCGGGTGGCATCTGGTCCGCCTTCGGGATCAGCCGCGCGCAATTCCCGATGGTGGCCCAGGCGGTGATCCTCGGCGGGCATGTGCGCGTGGGGCTGGAGGACAACCTCTACATGGCGCGCGGCGTGCTGGCCGAGGGCAATGGCCCCCTCGTGGCCCGCGCGAAGCGGATCGTTCAGGAATTGGGCGAGCATGCGGCGACGCCCGAGGAAGCCCGCGCCATCCTGCGCGGGGACTGAGGCGCCTCACTTCGCGCGCAGCAGCCACATCAGCGCGCCGCCGGCCAGCAACCCCCAGAAGGCGGCGCCGACCCCCGCCACGCTGAGGCCGGAGGCCGAGACCACGAAGGTCACGATCGCCGGCACGCGCAGCGCCTCCACCGACATGGCGGCGGTCAGAGCGCCCGCCAACGAGGCCAGCAGTGCGAGCCCCGCCACCGCCTGGATCAGCAGGGGAGGTGCGGCCGCCACCACGGCCGCCGAAACGCCCGCGACCATCGCGAAGCCAAGATATCCAAGGCTTGCCACCAACCCCGCGACCCAGCGCCGCTTCGGATCCGCGTGGGATTCCGGCCCGGCGCAGAGGGCGGCCGTGATCGCGGCCAGGTTCACCAATTGCCCGCCGAAAAACGCGCCCAGGAAGCTGCCGCCGCCGGTCACGAGGAAGACCGGCCGCATCTCCGGCTTGTAGCCATTGGCCTGCAGCACTGCGTAGCCCGGCAGATTCTGCGAGGCCATGGTGACGAGGAACAGGGGCAACGCGATGCCCATCATGGCACCCCATTCGAAGCTCGGCGTCACCCAGACGAGGCGCGGCGGCTCCCAGGCGCCGGCGCCGGGCAGGCCGGGACCAAGCAGCAGAGCCAGCACCGCCACCACCACCGCGACCGGCACGGCCCAGAGCTTGTTCAGCTTCAGCGTCACCGCCCAGGCGAGCACGACGGGCAGCGCGAGCCAGGGCAGGGCGCCCACGGCGCGCACCGGAGCGAGGCAAAGATCGAGCAGTACCCCGGCCAGCATGGCGGCCGCGATGGGGGGCGGGATGCGCTCAACCGCCCGCGCGAAGGGCCGCCAGAGCCCCGCCGCCACCAGCAGCAGCGAGGCTGCGAGGAATGCACCGACCGCGGCCGAAAACCCGCCCTCAGGCGCGCCAGTCGTCACCAGCAGCGCGGCCCCTGGCGTGGACCAGGCGATGGAGATCGGCATGCGCCAGACCACAGAGAAGCCCGCCCCCAGCACCCCCATCAGCACGCAGAGCATGATGAGGCCCGAGGCCGCCTGCTCGGGCGTCGCGCCCATTGCGGCAAACCCCGCCAGCACGACCGCGAAGGAGGAAGCGAAGCCGACAAAGGCGGCCAGCAGGCCAAGCAGGACAGGTTGGAGCATGCGACCTACGGCGAGAGGCGAATGGTGGCGGTGACCTGCGCGGCCTCACGGCCGATGCGCAGCATGCCGCCGGCCCGCCAGCTCTCCAGCAGGTCGCCCCAATGGCGCGAGAGCGGGTGGCCCGACTGGCCCGTGCCGATGATGGCGAAGCCGGAATCCGGCGCGCCGAGATCAGCCACGAAGCGCAGCCCGGCGCCATGCATGGCCTGGAAGGGCTCGGCCCCGCCGCCGCGGGGCGATTGTCGCTGCACCGTCTCGCCATCGCCGCCGACTGGCACGCTGAGGCCGATCAGCCGGTTCACGCCCGGGACAAAGCGCAGCAGCGGGTGCTCGAAACGCGCCTGATGCGCCTGGCCCCAGCGCCATTGGGCCGGGTCCGGGCCGAACATCGTGCCGAGTTCGGCGACCGATTCGGCCAAGGCGAGTGCCGCCATGGCGCGGCAATCACCGCCGCACCACCAGCCGGCCTCGGGCGAGGTCAGCAGGAAGCGCAGGAACTCCGGGCTGCCCCGCGCCTCCGGCACGCGGGCCTGCCGCAGCGCGAGAGCCGGCATGCGCCGCGCGAAGGCGTTCCAGATGAGGGGCTGCGGCAGACCGGGTGCCATCTCGCCATCCCATTCCGCCAGCAGCGCCTGCGCCTGGCCCAGCGGGCCCGTGCCACGCGGCAGGCTGTTGAGGAAGGGCAGGCTCTCCCGCGCCAGCAGCGAGACGGCGTCCATCTGGATCGCGGCGAACTCCGCGGGGCCGTTCACTTCGCGTGCGGCAAGCCGCTCATGGATCCTGCGGAAGCGCCAGTCGCCATACCACTCGCGCGAGAGATGGACGGGGTGCCCCTCAGGGCTCACGCGGTTATTGGCGTTGACCAGCACGCCGCTCGGCGGGTTCTCCACATGCGGCAGATCGTCGAAGGGAACGAATCCCTGCCAGGGCTGATCGCCGGGCAGGCTACCATCGCCGCCGGCGCGGATCGGCGTGCGGCCGGTCAGATACATGGCGATGCCGCCCGCGCGGTCCGCCACCATGAGGTTTTGCGGTGGCGAGGCGATCAGCGCCGCAGCAGCGCGCGCGTCGGCGATGCTGCGCGCCCGGTTCAGCAGCAGGAAGCCCTGCGCCGAGCTGTCCCCCGGCTCCAGATTGGCCATGCGCACGCTGAGCAGCCGGCCATCGGGCCGCGGTGTCTCATCCAGGTCGGAGATGACCGGGCCGTTCGCCGTTTCGCGCACCGTGAGCGTCACGGGTTCGGCGCCGCGCACGGCGATGGTCTCGGTGCGGGTGCGTCGCACATCGGCGGGCGTCTCCAGGAAGACGTCCTGCGTGTCGGAATGGGTGGTGGTGAAGCCCCAGGCGAGGTCGGCGTTGCGCCCGATGATCATCAGCGGCGTGCCCGGCGCCGTGGCGCCCGCCAGGATGCGCCCATCGGCCAGTTCGATCCGCGCGAGGTACCAAAGGATGGGCGCGCCATAGCCCAGATGCGGGTCGGAAGCGAGGAGCGGCGCGCCCGAGGCGCTGCGCCAGCCCGCGACCGCCCAGGCATTGGAGGCGGAGGCGGGCAGGGGGGCGTCCACCCCGAAGACGGGCAGCGCCGCGAGGATGCGCTCCACGCCCGGCAGCGCCGCCACATCGGGCCGCCCGGCGCTGCGGTCGGTCGGCCAGAGATCCCAGAGCCGATCCGCCGGCAGGCGCGGGGCAAGCCGCGCACGCTCAAGCTCGGTGCGCCAATTGCCCGAGAGCCAGAGCCCCATCACCTTCGCCCAGAGCAGCGAATGCTGCGGCCGCCAGGGCTCGGGCGGGCCGAGGGCGAGGAACTCCGGTGCGGCGAAGCGCCCGCGCGCGGCGATCCAGGCGTTGACGCCCATGGCATAGGCTTCCAGCAGCCCGCGCGTCTCGGCATCGAGTGCCGCGAAGTCCGCCTCGGCGGCCTGCTTCAGGCCGAGCGTGCGGCTGAAGCGGTCGAGCCGCAGCATGGCGCTGCCGGCGATTTCGGAGAGGCGGCCTTCGGCGCCGCGGCGCATCATCTCCATCTGGAAGAGGCGGTCCCGCGCATGAAGATAGCCGATGGCGAAGGCCGCATCGCGCTCGCCCGCCGCCTGGATGCGCGGCACGCCCGTCTCGTCCAGCGTCACGCGCACTGGCGCCGAAAGCCCTTCCACGCGGAGTTCGGTCGCATCGGGCGGCAATGTCCACCACACAACGCCGAAGAGGCCCGCCGGCACGGCCAGCAGCAGGAGCAGCAGCCCCAGCAGCAGGCGGCCCAGCAGGCCCGTCTTTCGGCGCCGGCGTGCCATGCTACTCGGGTTCGATCCCGGCGCCGCGGATCATCTCGCCCCAGGCGGCGATCTGCTCGACGACGAAGCGGTTCAGTTCCTCGGGGGTCGAGGTGAAGCCGTCAAAGCCGAGGTCGGCCATGCGGGTGCGGTACTCGGGGCGGGCGCCGATCCGCTGCATGGCGGCCGAGAGCGTGGCGACCACCTCGGGCGGCAGGCGGGCCGGACCAAACAGCGCCGCGAAGCTTTGCAGGTCGAAGCCCGTCAGCCCCTGTTCGTCCAGCGTCGGGATGTCGGGGATGAGGGCCGAGCGACGCTTGTTGGTCTGCCCGAGCACGCGCAGCCGGCCGTCGCGGACATGGCCGAGCGTGGGGGTGAGGTCCACCACGATGGAGGAGACGCGGCCGGCCAGCACATCGGTCAGCGCGGGCGGCGTGGATCGGTAGGGGACGTGCAGCATCTCGACGCCCGCCATGCGCGCGATGGTCGCACCCGCCACGATGCCCGTGCCATTGCCGCTTGCGTAGCTGATCTGGCCCGGGCGCGCGCGGGCGAGGGCGATGAATTCCTGGAAGCTGCGCGCCGGCACATCCGCGCCCACCGTCAGCCAGAACACGTATTGGCCCAGCCGCGAGATGGGCGTGAAATCGGCGATGGGGTCGTAATCCATCCGCCGCAGCAGCCAGGAATTGGCGCCATGCGTGGTGTTGGTGGTGACGAAGAGCGTATGCCCATCGGCGGGTGCCCGAATCACGGCGGCGGCCGCGATGGTGCCATTGGCCCCGGCGCGGTTGTCCACCGTGATGTTCACCCCAAGCTCCGCGCCCAGCATCTGCGCCAGCACGCGCGCCACCGCATCCGTGCCGGAGCCGGCGGCGAAGGGCAGGATGAAGGTGATGGGGCGGGTGGGGCGCCATTCGATCTGGGCGCTTGCGATCGAGGGAGCCGCCAGGCTGGCGGCGAGCAGGCTTCGGCGTTGCATCGTCATCTTCTCCTCCCGGGTGGCGGTTATCCCGCCATCTCCATCTCCGCGATCGCGAGGATGGTGGCGAGGCTTGCGCGCATGCCGCGCAGCGAGCTCTCGATCTCCACGTCGATCCATTCCTCCAGCGAATGCGCCCGCCCGCCCGTGCCGCCCGAGCCGATGCGCAAGGCCGGAATGCCAAGGCTCATCGGGATATTGGCGTCGGTGGAGGACCATTCGAAACTGGGCTGGTAGCCCTCCGCCGCCACGGCCGCCGAAGCCAGCCGCGCGATGGGCGAACCATTGGGCGTGTGCCCGGCCGGGCGGTCCCCCACCGGGACCAGCTCGGCCACGATCTCGCCCTGGCGCGCCGCGTTCTCGGCCGCCACGGCGGCGTGCACGCCCTCCAGGAACTGCTTTTCCAGCCGCGCCAGCTGCTCGGCGCTGGCGGAGCGGAGGTCCACCTCCATCGTGACCGTCTCGGGGATCGCGTTGATCGAGGTGCCACCCGAGACGACGCTGACGCAATGGGTCGTCACCGGCTCGCGCGGGACCTTGATGCTGGCCAGCGTCTGCGCGGCCTGGGCCATGGCATACATCGGGTTCACCAGGCCGAAGGCGGCGTAGCTGTGCCCGCCGGGTCCGCGGAAAGTGACACGGAAGCGGCGCGAGCCGATGCCGCCGGTGACGATGCGGTCCACATCGGGGCTGTCCACGGTGAGGAAGGCGCGGATGCGCTCGCGCTTGGGGTGATGGGCAAAGAGGTGCCGGATGCCGCGCAGGTCGCCCAGCCCTTCCTCGCCCACATCGCCCACGAACAGGATGTCATGCCGCGTGCGCAGCCCCGCCGCATCCATGGCGCGCAGGAAGGCGAGATTCACGGCGAGACTGCGCGTGTCATCGCCCACGCCAGGGGCGAAGAGCCTGGTGCCCTCGCGCCGCACGCGCACATCGGTGCCGGCGGGAAAGACGGTGTCCAGATGGGCGGCGACGACCAGGATGTCGCCATTGCCGAAGCCACGGCGCAGGCCCATCACGTTGCCGACCTCATCCTGCGTGACCTCCTCGAGGCCATGCGCGCGCAACATCTCGAGATAGGCGCAGGCGCGCTTCTCTTCGGCGAAGGGCGGCGCGGGGATCTCGGTCAGGGTGATGATGTCGGCGACGGTGCGATCGTGCTCGGCGCGCATCACCTCGCACGCCCGGAGGTAGCCGGGATGGGCGCGAATGGCGGCGATGGTCTGGTCAGTCGTCATGCTCAATGCACCCGTGCCCCGGAAAGTCGAACCAATTCGCGCCAGCGCGGCGACTCTTCGGCGATGAAGCGTTGCGCGGCCTCGGGGCTCTCCGAGACCACGGCGTCGTAGGAGAGCGGGCGGAGTGCGGCGCGGAAGCCATCGTCGCGGCCGATGCGGGTGAGAGCGGCGAAGAGGCGCGCGCGCTCGGCCTCCGGCGTGCCGGCGGCCAGCATCAGCATGTTCCAGCTCCTGATGTCGAAAGCCGCCAGCGCCGGCACCTCGCCCAGGGCGGGAACATCGGGCAGGAATTGCAGCCGGGCGCGGGAACTCACGGTAAGTGCCACCAGTCGCCCCGCCGCGACCTGTGGCGAGAGGGTCGGCGGCAGGTCGCAGACGCCATCCACCTCGCCCGCCAGGACGGCCTGCACGGCTTCGGCACCGCCGCGATAGGGGACGTGCAGGAACTCGACGCCCGCACCCGAGGCGATGGCCGAGAGCGCCAGGTGCGAGACGGTGGCGACACCCGTGGTACCCATGCGGATGGCGCCGGGCCGCGCCCGGGCCGTGGCCAGCATGTCGGAGAGGCTGCGCCAGTTCTCCCGCCGCGCCGCTTCGGCATTCGCGACGCAAAGCACGGCGGCGTCGGTGATCTGCGTGACCGGCATCAGGTCGCGCATCGCATCGAAGGGCATGGAGGGTTGCAGCAAGGGCGCGGCGAGGATGCTGGCCGCACCCACGATGCCGATGGTGGTGCCATCCGGCGCGGATTTCGCCACCGTATCCGCGCCGACCACGCCGCCGGCGCCGACGCGGTTCTCGACAATGACATTCTGCTCCAGCACGGGCGTCAGCCGGTCGGCCAGGATGCGGCCCAGGCTGTCCACCGCGCCGCCAGGCGGGAAGGGGACGATGATGCGCAAGGGGCGGCGCTGAGCCTGGGCCAGGCCGGGGGCCGCAAGCCCCGCCGCGAGGACCCAGCGCCGCTTCATGCCCATTCCCTTTGCGCCGCGAGCTTGGCCGGGATGGCGCCGCGCCGCGCCGCCTCTGCCCAGACGGCTTCGATGGCCCCGCGCCCGCGCCGGGTGATGGCCGCCGCATCGCCACGAGTGAGCTGGCGGTCCCGCACGCGGATTTGCCCGGCCGTGATGACGGTATGCGCATCGCTGCCCTGACCGTTGGTCAGCAGCGCGCGCAGCGGATTCCAGACGGGCTGGTAGCGCGGGCGGGAGAGATCGAAGATCACGAGATCCGCGCGCGAGCCGGGTGTCAGGCGACCGAGGTCGGAGCGTTGCAGCGCATCCGCCGCATCGCATGTGGCCGCCGTCAGCAGGCGCTCGGCGCTGCCCTGGCCAGCGATGCCCGATTGCGTCTTGGCCAGCATGGCGGCCGCGCGCAGCTCATCTACCATGTCCAGCGTCACGCCATCCGTGCCGATGCCGAGCCTGACGCCCGATTCCAGGAACCGCGCCAGTGGCACGCCGCGCCCGGAGCGCGCGAAGCCGAGCGGGCAGGAGGCGATGGTGGCGCCCGCATCGCGCACCATCGCGATTTCTTCATCCGTCGCGAACATGGCGTGGCCCAGGATCACGCCCGGCCGCAGCAACCCGCAATCGGCGATATGGGCCACGCTGCCCTTGCCATGGGCCGCCCTCACAGCGGCCACTTCCATCGGGTTCTGCGCGCAATGGATGGAGACGATGGCGCCGAGCTCCCGCGCCGCGGCGTCGATGCGGCGCAGCAGCGCGGGCGAGTTGCTGTCCGGTCCATGCGGCCCGAAGCCGATGGAGGCGAGGCCATCCGGCCCTTGATGCCGCTCGGCATGGAGGCGCATCACGAAGTCGAAGCTGGCATCGCTCGCATCCGCGCCGCGCCAGGCGGGTTGGCCCTCCTCATCCATGGTCAGGTTGGGCTGGGTGAAGAGGTAGGGACAGGACCAGGTCCGCAATCCCAGCGCGGTCGCGCGCGGCACGAATTCGTGCTGCTGCGGCCGCCAGATGTCGAGCATCGCCGTCGTGCCCGTCATCAGGCTTTCCAGCAGCGACATCTCCACCGCATCGCCGATCGCCTCTGGCGACATGATTTCGGAGACGAGGTCGCCCAGCGGCATCAGCAGCGAAAACAGGATGTGCCCGGGCAGGTCGCCCGGCTGGATGTCATCCGCGAGGCCCCGGAACAGCGGCGCCGAGAAGGCGTGGTTGTGCAGGTTGATCAGCCCGGGTGTCAGCAGCCCGTCCGGCACCTCGATGCGCTCGCCATCGAGGCTCGGGCGCTCGCTCACGATGTCCGCGATGCGGTCACCCTCGATGATCAGATGCGCCCCCTCCCGCAATCCGGTCTCGGCGCACCAGAGCCAGCGGGGGGAGAGGACGATCATTCAGACGACCCGGTTCACGAGGTCGCTGCGGCC
>JAIYCD010000240.1 GCA_027488195.1 Acetobacteraceae bacterium
AGGTCTCGGTCGCCTGGGACATCCTGAAGTCGCTGCATCTGCGCCATCGCGGCGTGAAGATCATCTCCTGCCCCTCCTGCGCGCGGCAGGGCTTCGATGTCATCCGCACGGTGGAAAAGCTGGAGGAGCGGCTGGCCCATGTGACCCAGCCCGTCAGCCTCTCCATCATCGGCTGCGTGGTGAATGGCCCGGGCGAGGCGCTGATGACCGATATCGGCCTGACCGGCGGTGGCGCCAGCCGCCACATGGTCTATTCCGCCGGCAAGCAGGACCACACGACCGACACGGACGCGATGATCGACCACCTGGTCGGCATGGTCGAGGCGCGGGCGGCGGTGCTCCAGGCCGAGGCGGATGCCAAGAAGGCGGCCGAGGAAAAGGCGAAGATCGCGGCGGAGTGAGGGGGAGCGGGGCCGCTCCGCGCCTGCAACCCTTGCCGCCCGGCGCGTCACCCGCTACCCGCCATCCCCATCATGTCCCAGATCAAGCTCCAGCCGCCGCGCGGCACGCGTGACCTCATCGGCGAGGAATTCCGCCGCCACCACCGCGTCATCAAGACCGCGCGCCGCATCTCGGCGCTCTACGGCTTCGAGGAATGGGCGACCCCCATCTTCGAGGATACGCGCGTCTTCTCCCGCGGCCTGGGCGAGACCTCGGATGTGGTCAGCAAGGAGATGTACGAATTCACGGATCGCGGCGGCGAGAGCGTCACCCTGCGGCCCGAGAACACCGCCGGCGTCTGCCGTGCGCTCGTCTCCAACGGCCTCACGCAGTCCCTGCCGCGCAAGGTCTTCTACGCCGGCCCCATGTTCCGCTATGAGCGCCCGCAGGCTGGCCGCTTCCGGCAATTCCACCAGATCGGCGCCGAGGTGCTGGGTGCGGCCGAACCACTGGCCGATGCCGAGGTGATCGCCTGCGGCTACCACATCATCCGCGAGCTCGGTCTGGATGAGGGCGTGATCCTGGAGGTGAACACGCTCGGCGATGCGGAGAGCCGCGACGCCTATCGCGCGGCGCTGATCGCGCATTTCACCGCGCACCGGGACAAGCTCAGCGAGGACAGCCAGCGCCGCCTGGAGAAGAACCCGCTGCGCATCATCGACAGCAAGGAGGCGCAGGACCGCGCGCTGGTGGCCGATGCGCCCACCATCGAGCCCTTCCTGACCGAAAACGCCCGCGCCCATTGGGACGCGCTGCGCCGCCACCTGACGAGCTTCGCCGTGCCCTTCCGCGAGAATCCACGCATCGTCCGCGGCCTCGACTACTACAGCCACACCGCCTTTGAATTCGTGACCGACCGCCTGGGGGCCCAGGGCACCGTGATGGGCGGCGGCCGCTATGACGGGCTGGTCGAGGAGATGGGCGGCCCCGTCACTCCCTCCGTCGGCTGGGCCGCGGGCGTGGAGCGCCTGGCCATGCTGATGGAGAAGGCCGGGCTGACGCCAGCGGCACCGCGCCTCGTCACCGTCATCCCCGTGAGCGAGGCCGAGGAAGGTGTCGCGCTCAACATCCTGCAATCGCTGCGCGCGGCCGGCATCGGCGCCGAGATGGGCTATCGCGGCAACCTCAAGCGCCGGATGGAGCGCGCGAACAAGCAGGGCGCCCGCGCCGCGCTGATCATCGGCGAGACGGAAGCCGCGCAAGGTGTCGCCCAGCTGCGCGACCTCGATGCCGGCACGCAGGAGCAGGTGGCCTTCGCCGCGCTGGCGGAGCGGCTGCGGAAGTGAGCCTCCCCGCCTCGCTCGATCGCGTCATGATCCGCGCCGAGGAATTGCGCGCGCAGCTCGAAGCCGCCGATGGCACGCAGATCGGTGCCCAGATCGGGGCAATTTCCAAGGAGCTCTCCACCCTCGAACCGCTGGTCGAGAAGGTGCGCGAATACCAGGCGCTGGAGGCCGCCCAGGCCGAGGCGCAGGCCCTGCTGGACGACCCCGAGATGCGGGAACTGGCCGAGGCCGAGCTGCTCGACGCCAAGCACCGCCTGCCGAAGCTGGAGCGCGAAATCCGCCTGATGCTGCTGCCCAAGGATGCGGCCGACGAGCGCAGCGCCATCCTGGAAATCCGGCCCGCGGCGGGCGGCGACGAGGCCGGGCTTTTCGCCGGCGAGCTGTTCCGCGCCTACCAGAAATACGCGGAGAGCGTGGGCTGGCGCTTCACCGTGCTCGAATATGACGAGAATGAACTCGGCGGCATCAAGAGCGCCACCGGCGAGATCGAGGGGCAGGGGGTCTTCGCCCGCCTCAAATTCGAGAGCGGCGTGCACCGCGTCCAGCGCGTGCCGGCGACCGAGACGCAAGGCCGCATCCACACCTCCACCGTCACGGTCGCGGTCCTGGCGGAAGCCGAGGAGGTGGATGTCCGCATCGAGGACAAGGACCTGCGCATCGACACCTACCGCGCGCAGGGTGCGGGCGGGCAGCATGTGAACAAGACCGACAGCGCCGTGCGCATCACCCACATCCCGACCGGCACGGTTGTCGCGATGCAGGAAGAAAAGAGCCAGCACAAGAACAAGGCCAAGGCCATGAAGATGCTGCGCGCCAAGATCTACGACGCGCAGCGCCAGGCGCTCGATTCCGCCCGTGCCGCGGACCGCCGCGGCCAGGTCGGCACGGGCGACCGCAGCGAGCGCATCCGCACCTATAATTTTCCGCAAGGCCGCGTGACGGATCACCGCATCGGCCTCACGCTGCACAAGATCGACCGCGTGATGATGGGCGAGATGGCGGAGATTTTCGACGCGCTGATCAGCGAGGACGAGGCCCAGCGCCTGGCCATGGAACATTGAACGCCCTCGGGCGCGTCACGGCGCCAGCGTGCCTTCGGCACGACGCGCCGGCCGCGCCGGCTTGGCTTCGCGCCGCCACGGGCACGCGGGCGGTCGGGGCGCGCCGGCCGGGTTGCGGCCGGATTGTCTTGGCGCCGCACCTTTCCTCGCCATGACCTGCGAGCCGGGGGAGAGCGTCGGCGCCTTTCTCTGCCAGGCGGGCCAGATGCTGCGCGCGGCGGCCATCGAGAATCCCCGGCTGGAAGCCCGCCTCCTGCTGGCGCATGCCATGGGCAGCACCACCGAGGCCCTGCTGCGTGACCCCCGCGCCGCCGTCCCGCCCGATGCCCTCCCGCGCTTCCGCACGGCGCTCGACCAGCGCCTCGCGCATCTGCCCATGGCGCGCATCCTGGGCGTGGCCGGCTTCTGGACGCTGGAACTGGAAGTGGGCGCCGAGACCCTCATCCCGCGCGCCGATTCGGAGACCCTGATCGAGGCGGCGCTGGAAGCCGGCATCGTGCCGCGCCGCATCCTGGACCTCGGCACCGGCACCGGCTGCCTGCTGCTGGCAGCCCTGGCTGAGTTTCCTCATGCCTGGGGCCTCGGACTCGACCTCCGGCCCGAGGCGACGCGGCTCGCCGCGCGCAACGCGCTGCGCAATGGCCTGGCCGGTCGCGCCCGCTTCCTGGCGGGGGATTGGGCGGCGGCGCTGGCCGGGCGGTTCGACCTCATCCTCTCCAATCCGCCCTATATCGAGAGCGCCGCCATCCCCGGCCTGATGCCCGAGGTCGCGCGCCACGAGCCAGCCAGCGCCCTCGATGGCGGGCCAGACGGCCTTGCCGCCTATCGGCTGATCCTGCGCGACCTGCCGCGCCTGCTGGCACCGGGCGGCCTCGCCATTCTCGAACTGGGGCAGGGGCAGGGGGGGGCGGTTTCGGCGCTCGCGCGGGCGGAAGGGCTGGCGGTCAAGGGGCTGAAGCCGGACCTGGGCGGCATCGGGCGCGCCCTGATATTGGAATTGTCGGAGAAAGCGGTTGGCGGGATGGAATCTTCTGTCTAAGGTGAGACTCGTCAGCACAGGCCCAGGGCCGGCCGATGGGTGCCGCCCCGCAAGGGCGCAGCGCCGGACGACACCCAGCCAGCGGCGCCAATGAAGATCTCCGCGGCAGCACAGACAGCAGAAGCACAGACACGAATGAACATGAAGCGCATGCGCCGTGGCCATCGCCATGGCGGCGGTGGTGGCAATGGCGGCGGCGGGCAGTTTCGCTCAGCGGGCGGCGGCGGCGGTGGTGGTGGAAACGGCAACCAGCCGCTGAACCGCAACCATGTCTTCGATTCGAGCGGGCCCGATGTCCGGCTGCGCGGCACCGCCCAGCAACTTTTCGAGAAATACCTCCAGCTCGGCCGCGACGCGACCAGCGGCGGCGACCGCGTGGGCGCCGAGGGCTATTTCCAGCATGCCGAGCATTATTTCCGCATCCTGGGCGCCATGGCCGCCGTGCAGCAGCAGAACCAGCCGCAGCAGGAGCGCCGCTATCGCGACCAGGGCGCCGAGGGCTACCAGGGCGAGAACCAGGGCGGCGAAGGCGGCGAGGGGTCGGAAGGCAACATCACGGCGAACCTGGAGGCCGAGCTGACCGGTGAGGCGGAAACGCTCCCCATGCCGCAGCCCCGCCATGTGGCCCCGCCTGCCGAAGACACGGCGCCCGAAACCACCCGCTGAGAGTCAAGGCCGCGCTGCCCACCGCGCGGCATCACAGCCGGACAGACCCCGCCGGGGGCCTGGCGGGCGACGCCCGGCCGCGGTCCCTCTCCCAGGCGCGTGACCTGGTGCCTGACCAGCGCTCGACCTCAGCCCAGGCTTCGGCGTCGCAGGGCTGGACATGCGCGGCAGGGTGGCGATGAGCGCCCCTCGGCCGCCTGCGCCCAGATCAGCGCGATCAACCCGGGGGATGACGGAGGACCGGAAGCGGCAGGCCTGCAAGGCGCTGAAATCCGGCATTCCGGTCGCGCTTCCCTCGTCCGCCGGCCGGAGGCACGATGGTGGCGATCGGGCCAAGGCCAGACTGCCGCCGAAGATAATCCCTCATGGGGATGGACG
>JAIYCD010000312.1 GCA_027488195.1 Acetobacteraceae bacterium
AGCACCATGGTCAGCTGCTTGGACTTTTCCTTCACCTCGATGGTGTCGGTGTCCTTCACGCTGTAGCTCGGGATGTTCACGCGCTTGCCGTTCACGGTCACGTGGCCGTGGTTCACGAACTGGCGGGCCGCGAAGGGGGTCACCGCGAACTTCATGCGGTAGATGATGGTGTCCAGCCGGCGCTCCAGCAGGTCGATCAGGTTCTCGGAGGTGTCGCCCTTGCGGCGCACGGCCTCATCGTAATACTTGCGGAACTGCTTCTCGCCGATATTGGCGTAGTAGCCCTTCAGCTTCTGCTTCGCCATGAGCTGGATGCCGAAGTCGGTCGGCTTGTTCTTGCGGCGCTGGCCGTGCTGGCCGGGGCCGTAGGTGCGCGCACCCTGCTCGCCCTTGCGGGCCTTGACGACCGGGCTCTTGGCGCGGCCCCAGAGGTTCTCACCCAGGCGGCGATTGATCTTGTACTTGCTGGCAAGGCGCTTGGTCATGCGCGTCTTTCCGGCGCCGTTCAGGCGTCCGGCCTTCTTCATGATGCGGGGCCATTCTCAGCCCAGCGGGTTGTCCCGGTAGTCCGTCGCCCTCGCGGGTAACAGCGGGCGCACGCCCCGAAGGCGTGTCCTCTTTCCCAGGAATGGGCGGGTGATAGGTCGCGGGGCGGCCCTTGTCAAACCGCGGCCGAGACCCCTACTCCGGCGCATGGCAACGCGCGAAGAAATCCTGGTCCTGGGCCTGACGGCCGGTGTGGTGGGCAGCCTGGTGGGCGGGCTGCTGCTCGGCCTCGGCATGATCGCCATTTCCCAGGGCGTGCATATGGGCTGGCTGCTGGTGCTGCCCTCCGGACCGATCGGCGGGGGGCTCGGCTACCTGCTGGCCCGCAAGCTGGCGAAGAAGAGCTGAGCACCGCTACCCTTGCGCGCGCCCAGGGACTAAACCTTTCCCCCATGCGCTATGTCTCCACCCGTGGCGAAGCCGCCCCGCGCGGCTTCGAGGATGTCCTGCTTGCCGGCCTCGCCGAGGATGGCGGGCTGTTCCTGCCCGAATCCTGGCCGCAGCTCTCGCCCGCCGAGTGGCGCGAATTGCGCGGCCTGCCCTATGCGGAGCTCTCGGCCCGCATCATCCATCGCTTCGTGGGCGACGCCCTGACGCTCGATGAGCTGCGCGGCCTGACGCGTGACGCCTATGCCAGCTTCCGCCACCCGGCCGTGGTGCCGCTGGTGCAGCTCGGCCCGCGTGATTTCGCGCTGGAGCTGTTCCACGGCCCGACGCTCGCCTTCAAGGATGTGGCCCTGCAGTTGCTCGGCCGCCTCTTCGATCATGTGCTGGCCAAGCGGGGCGAGCGCATCACCATCGTGGGCGCCACCAGCGGCGACACGGGTTCCGCCGCCATCGAGGCCTGCCGGGACCGCGCCGCGGTGGACATCGTGATCCTCCACCCCGAGGGCCGCACCAGCGAGGTGCAGCGCCGGCAGATGACCACCGTCATGTCCCCCAACGTCGCCAACCTCGCCATCCAGGGCAGCTTCGATGACTGCCAGGACATGGTGAAGGCGATGTTCGTGGATGCGCCCTTCCGCGGCGAGATGCGGCTCGCGGCCGTCAACTCCATCAACTGGGCGCGCATCGCGGCCCAGATTCCTTACTATGTCGCCTCGGCCCTGGCGCTGGGCGCGCCGGATCGCGAAGTGGCGGTGTCCGTCCCCACCGGCAATTTCGGCAATGTGCTGGCGGCCTGGGCGGCCAAACAGATGGGCCTGCCCATCGCGAAGTTCATCGTGGGCGCCAACCGCAACGACATCCTGGCCCGCTTCCTGACCGCGAACGACATGAGCGCGCGCGCCGTCGAGCCCTCGCTCTCGCCCTCGATGGACATCCAGGTCAGCAGCAACTTCGAGCGGCTCCTGTTCGAGCTGCTGGGCCGTGACGCCAAGGCCACGGCCGCGCAGATGCAGGGCTTCCGCGCCACCGGCCGCATGCCCATCCCCGATGCCGCCTGGCGCGAGGCGACGCGCCATTTCGAGGGCTTCATGCTGGATGATGCCGGCACCCTGGCCGAGATCGCGCATCTGCACGAGGCGGCCGGGTATCTCGCCGATCCGCACACCGCCATCGGCACCGCCGCCGCGCGGGCCTGCGCGCCGGCGGATCCGCACATGCCCGTGATCATCGCCGCGACCGCGCATCCCGCGAAATTCCCCGATGCGGTGCAGCGCGCCACCGGCATCCACCCGCCACTACCGCCCGCGCTGGCCGATCTGTACGAGCGGCCCGAGCGCTTCAGCGTCCTCCCCAATGACCTCGGTGCCGCGCAGGATTTCGTGCGCCAGCACAGCCGCCGCAACGCGGCCTGAAACCCCCCGGGAACAGAATGAACGAAACCGTCCGCCTCACCCGCCTGCCCAGCGGCCTCATCGTCGCCAGCGAGCACATGCCCCGCGTCGAGACCGTCTCGATCGGCGCCTATGTGCATGCCGGCACGCGCAACGAGACGGCGGAGGAGAACGGCGCCTCCCACTTCCTCGAACACATGGCCTTCAAGGGCACGGCGAAGCGCGACGCGCCCGCCATCGCGCGCGAGATCGAGAATGTCGGCGGTCACATCAACGCCTATACGGCGCGCGAGAACACCGCCTATTACTGCAAGGTGCTGAAGGAGGATGTGGGCCTCGCCGCCGACATCATCGGCGACATCCTCTGCCATTCGACGCTGACGGCGGAGGAGCTGGAGCGCGAGCGCGGCGTGATCCTGCAGGAGATCGGCCAGGCGAACGACACGCCGGACGACATCATCTTCGACCATTTCCAGCATGCCTGCTTCCCCGACCAGGCGATGGGCCGCCCCACGCTCGGCACGGAAGAGATCATCGCGAAGATGCCGCGCGAGGCGCTGACGCAGTACATGGCGCGGCATTACGGCCCGTCCCGCATGGTCGTCGCCGCCGCCGGCGCGCTCGACCATGACGCGCTGCTGGCCATGGTGGGCGAGCATTTCCGCGACCTGCCCGCCGTGACCCCGCACGCGCCCGAGCCCGCGCGCTATGCCGGCGGCGAGTTCCGCGAGGAGCGCGAACTGGACCAGGTGCACCTGGTGCTGGGCTTCCCCTCGACGCACTACACCGACCCGGACCACTACCCCGCCATGCTGCTCTCGACGCTGCTGGGCGGCGGCATGTCGTCCCGCCTGTTCCAGGAAATCCGCGAGAAGCGGGGCCTCGTCTATTCCATCTATTCTTTCGCCCACCCTTACGATGATGCCGGCATCTTCGCGCTCTACGCCGGCACGGGCGAGGACCAGGTGGCGGAGCTGCTGCCCGTCGCCATCGAGGAGCTGAAGCGCGTGCAGCTCGACGTGACCGAGGATGAGCTGAACCGCGCCAAGGCGCAGCTTCGGGCCTCGCTGCTCATGTCGCTGGAATCCACGGGCTCGCGCTGCGAGCAGATCGCGCGGCACTTGCAGGTGCATGGCCGCATCATCCCGACCGAGGAGACGAAGAGCCGCATCGCCGCCGTGACGGTCGAGGATGTGCAGCGCGCGGCGAAGCGCATCTTCCGCGGCAAGCCGACGCTGGCGACCATGGGACCGATCGGCAAGGTGATGAGCCTTTCGGAGATCGCGGAGAAGATGGCGGCATGAGCAACGCAGATACGCTGGCCGCCCTGCTGGACGCCGCGCGCCGCGCCGGCGCCGAGCAGGCCGATGCGCTGCTGGTGCATTCCGCCTCGCTCTCCGTGCAGCGCCGTCTGGGCGCCATCGAGGAGCTGGAGCGCGCGGAGAGCATTGATCTCGGCCTGCGGGTCTTCATCGGCAAGCGCGTCGCCATCGTCAGCGGCACGGATGCCTCGCCCTCGGGCTTCGCGGCATTGGCCGAGCGCGCCGTCGCCATGGCGCGCGTGGTGCCGGAGGATGCGATGGCGACCTTGCTGGACGCGCCCGCGCCGCAAGTGACGCTCGACCTGGGCGATGCGCTCGAGCCCGACGCGGATGCCCTGTTGGCCCGCGCGGCCCTGGCGGAGGAAGCGGCGCTGGCCGTGGCGGGTGTGACCAATAGCGAGGGCGCCTCGGCCGGCTGGTCGCGGGCGACGCGGGCGCTCGCCACCTCGCGCGGCTTCTTCGGCGAATACACGCGCGCCTCGCATTCCATCTCGGCCACGGCGCTGGCTGGCACGGGCACCGGCATGCAGCGCGACTACGACTATGCCAGTGCCGCGCACCTCTCTGACCTCGACGACGCGGCGCTGCTGGGCCGCCGTGCGGGGGAGCAGGCGGTGGCGCGGCTCAACCCCGTCCGCGCCAAGAGTACGCGCCTGCCGGTGGTGTATCATCCCCGCGTGGCCTCCTCCCTCATCGGGCATCTGGTGAATGCGATCAACGGCGCTTCCATCGCGCGCGGCACCTCCTTCCTGAAGGATGCGCTGGGCCAGCAGATCCTGCCGCGCGGCACCTTCGTGATGGATGACCCGCTGCGCCCGCGCGGCCCACGCTCGCGCCCCTTCGATGGCGAGGGCCAGCCCGGGATGCGCCGCGCGCTGATCGAGGATGGCGTGCTGACCACCTGGCTGCTCGATGGCCGCAGCGCGAAGCAATTGGGCCTTTCCACGACCGGCCATGCGTCACGTGGCACCGGCGGCCCGCCCTCGCCGGCGCCGACCAATCTCTGGCTGGAGCCGGGGGCGGAAACGCCGGAGGCGCTGATGGCCGACATCAAGGAAGGCCTCTACGTCACCGAGCTGATCGGCATGGGCGTGAACGGCATCACCGGCGATTACTCGCGCGGTGCGGCCGGCTTCATGATCCGCGACGGCAAGCTGGCCGAGCCGGTGGGCGAGATCACCATCGCGGGCAAGCTGCCCGAGATGTTCCTGGCGATGCGCGCGGCCAATGACCTGGAATTCCGCCGCGGCAGCGATGCGCCGACGATCCGCGTGGATGGGATGACGCTGGCGGGCGCCTAGCCCACCAGCAGGTCCCGCGCCTCGTTCACGCGGCTGGCGAGCCAGTCGCTGCCACCGCGATCGGGATGCGCGGATTGCATCAGCCGCCGATGCGCGGCGCGGATCTGTTCCTCGCTCGCGCCCTCGCTCAGCCCGAGCACGGACAACGCCTCGCCGCGTGTCATGCGCCCGTTGGAGGCCGCCTGGGGCGGGGGTGCCGCGTCCCGCCATTCGGGATCGGTGCGGTCCAGCCAGGCTTCGATCAGCGGCACGCTCTCCGCATCCATCGCCTGGCAATCGCTGAGCAGGGCGATGAGCTCCATGCGGTCCATGGAAGCGAGGTCCCGCCCCTGGAAGGCGCCACGCCGCACCCGGCCGGACATGGCCCCACTGCCGAGGTCGAGCCGCATTTCCAGTGTCTCGGTCTCGACGCCGCTGGCCTCGCCACTCTCGGCTGGGCGGCCGAAGGTATGGCGCGCGCGCCAGCCACGGAAGGCTTGCAACAGCGCCGGACCGAACATGATCAGCGCCCACAGCGCATTGGCCCCGCGCCCGCTCAGCAGCATGGCGGTGACACCCACGGCGCCCAGCGTGCCCAGGCCCCAGACCAGGGCCGTCTTCACCGCGGCGGGGCGGGCATTGGCGAAGGCGTAGAGAAGAAGCAGGCCGCCCAGGAGCAGGGCCGCGCCGATGGCGATGGCCAGCATCGGCCTAGGCCTTGGGCGCGGGGAGCTGCCCCGCGATGCGCTGCGCCTCGCGCCCCGGCAGCCGCGTCAGCGCCGCGCGCCCGCCCGCCGCGAAGACGGCGACGGCGCGCAGCAAAGCGCGCAGGGCCTCGGCGCTGCTGGCGTCAAACGGCGCCCAGGCCCCGCCCGAGAGCTTGGCGACCTGGCGGAAGCCCTGCTCGGCCACGCGGTCATTCCCCTCCTGGAAGCAGAAGATGGGCGTGCCGTGCATCCCCAACTGGCCGGCCAGGTGGCAGATCGGGTCCACCGCC
The DNA here is from genome assembly GCA_027488195.1 of Acetobacteraceae bacterium. Lineage (GTDB taxonomy): Bacteria > Pseudomonadota > Alphaproteobacteria > Acetobacterales > Acetobacteraceae > Roseococcus. The sequence goes on from JAIYCD010000312.1 coordinate 5,924, forward strand.
TCCTCCAGCGCGTCGCCCACCAGGACGAGGGCGTTCACCCGTTCCGTCTTGGTCTCGCGGAGCGCGTGCTCCAGCACGCGCAGCACCTGGGTCTGCCCGCCCATGACGGTCACGCCCGACATGCGGCGTGCCAGCTCGGCCGTGTCGGTCAGGAAGGGGGTGGCGGCGAATTCCATGTAGCCCCGCCAATAGGCGAGCTGGACGGCCAGGCCGCCCAGGTCGCGCGTCGCGGAGAACATCTCGGACTGCAGATGGCAGGCCGTGTCCCAGGCGGGCTGCCGCGAGGCGGTGGCGTCCACCGCGAAGATCAGCCGGCCGCGCCGGGCCGAGACGGGGCGGACAGCCGGCATCGCCTCCACCTTGGCGAGGAAGGCGGCGACGGCGGCATTGGCGGGCTTGGCCGGGAGCTGGCTCATGCGCTTCAGATGGGCCATGGGCCCCGGTTTCGCCAGGGGGCGCGCGCGGCGCTGGCGCCATGGCTTCCGGTCGCGCTAGCGTTTGGCGATGCGCCATCTGCTCCTTGCCGCCCTCCTGTCCCTCCTGCCCGGCCTGGCCCGCGCGCAGGAGCCCGCCGCGGTCACCCAGCTGCGCCGCCTGCTGGGCCCGGATGTGACCCTCGCCTTCGACCGCGTGACGGCGACCGACGTGGCCGGCAGCGCCGTGCTGAACGGGGCCGTGCTGCGCCGCGCCGGGGAGACGATCCGCATCGCCGAGGCCCGGCTGGAGGGCCTGCGGGAGGACGGGATCGCCCGGCTCGCGCTCCGCGGCGTGGCGATGGAGGGTGGCGACCTGCCGCTCACGCTGGACCGGCTGGACCTGGAAGGCCTGACCATCCCGCGCCCGGCCGCGGGCAAGACATGGGAGCCCGGCGATGTCCGGTTGGACCTGCTGCGGCTGGAGGGCTGGCGCAGCGCGGGCGAGGTGCCCGTGAACATCGGCGCCGTCTCCATCGAAGGCTTCGGCGGCGGCCGCACCGGGCAGGCGAGCCTGACGGCGATCGAGGTCCGGGCCGGCATGGGCATCGGCGACCGGCTCGCCATCGCCCGCGTCGCCTATGCCGGGCTGGATGCGGCGGATCTGTTGGCCGCAACCATCGAGCAGCGCGCGCCGCGCTGGGGCGCCGGGCGGCAGAGCCTGGAGATCGAAGGCGTCACGCTGAACGAGGGTGGCACCACTGTGGCGCGCCTCTCCGCGCTGACGCTGCGCAGCGAGATCGCGGCGGACCGCGCCCATTCGGGTGAGATGGCGCTGCGCGGGCTGGAGGTGCTGCCCGCGCCCCCGCATGCCGAATGGATGGAGCGCCTGGGCTATTCCACCCTCGCCGCCGAGGCGCGGCTGAGCGGCGCGCATGACGTGGCGAACCAGGTGCTGGCGCTCAGGACCTTCGACATCCAGCTGCGCGACGTGGGCGAACTCCACCTCGATTTCCGCGCCGACCGCGTGCCGGAGGGCATGAGCCTCGCCACCGCGCCCGAGGCGCGGCTGGTGGCGGCCGCGCTGCGCTATGCCGACCTTTCGCTGTTCCGGCGCTGGCTGGCGACGGAAGCGGCGCGGGAGCGCATCAGCGAGGCAGCGCTGCGCCAACGCCTGATCCAGCAATCAGGAGCTCTGTTGCCGGGCCCGGCGCTGGCCGAGGCGCGGGCGGCGCTTGCCCGCTTCCTGCGCGGCGAGGCAACGGTCCTGGAACTGGCCGCGCGGCCGCGGACGCCGCTCGCTTTCTCGCTCGTCACCGGCAAGCCGCAATCCAGCATCGAGGGCTGGCGCAACATGTTCGGGCTGAGCCTGACTGCGCGCTGAGCGGGGCTTATCCCGCCCCGAACATCGCGAGCACAGCGCCGATCGCCAGCATCTGCACGAGGTTGGCCACGACCGAGAGCTTGTGCATCCGGTCGAACTCGCGCTTGGCCGCGGCATCGCCGGCCTGGGCGAGGTCGGAGGCGCGGTTGATGCGGATCATCAGCACCTGTCGCAGCCAGAAGGTGAGGCCGGCCGATGCCGCCATGATGCCGGCCGCTTCCTTCGCCAGCGGAAACAGCGCCACGGCGGCGGCGGCGGAGCAGGCGAGAACCCAAAGGTAGTAGTGGGGAAACAGGGCGCGGATGAAGCGCCCCGCATGCTCGAAGGGCAGCCGCGTGAAGACCAGCGGGGCCACCACGGCGGCGAAGAACACCATGCCGCCGAAGGCCAGCGCGAGGGAGAAGAGCGCGATGAGCGCGAGGGTCGTTTCCATGGCGGGAAGCTGGGGTGGTCCGTGAAAAGGAAAAGGGTGCGAGCGGCGCCGGCGCGATCGGCCATCCTCAGCCGAAGATGAGGCTGGAGGCCGTCTCCTCCGCCTCGGGCGGGATGAATCGCATCAACCCGCCGCCTGGGCAATTGGTGATCTCCCCCACCAGGCAGGCCTCCCCATCCGAGTAGAGATCCACGCTGACAAAGGAAAAGCCCGCGCTCAGCACGCGCGCGACATGGAGCATCCGCTCAAGGTTCGCCGGCGGCGCGACAGCTGCGTCGCTTCGGGGATAGCGGGTCGAGTAGCCCTGGTCCCGCCAGGTTGTGTCGAAGATCTTTCGCGTGTGCTCGCCGCGGCGGTCGAGATCGAGCTGGATCAGCTTCGGTTCGCCCCTGAAGCAGAAGATCTTGTAGTCCATGATGTTGGTGTCGCCGAAAATGATCGGCTCGACGATGATCTTGGGCTTCAGGTTCTTGTAGTTGACCTCCCTGGTGAGGTCGTAGTGGTTCATGTCGAGCCATTGTTCGATCTCGCCGAGGTCCAGCGGCATGGCGTCGCGGCGCAGCACCACATGACCGCTGAGATGGGTCGGCTTGATGCAGCAGGCCTCCGGAAACTCGAAGCTGCGAAGCTCCTCGCGGGAATGAAGCACGCGCAGGGTCGGCACGGTGAACGCCTCCCCCAGCATCGCCTTCACGTAGATCTTCATGAACTCCTTGTCGGTCACGAAGACGCGCAGCGGGTCCAGAATCTCGGAGGTCGTCCTGATCCTGTAGATCTGGTCATTGAACAGCATGCGCTCGCTGGGCATCCGGCGCAGCTTGTTGGCGAAGAGGATGGTGGCATAGAGCCAATCGCCATGCGCGTCGCGCGGCAGCGCGCGCCGCAGGAAGTCGGCATGCATCGAACTGATCTGCTTGGGACTGAACAAGGCCTCCAGCACATCGGGCGCGATGATCTGTTCCATGACATCCTTGCGGGTTGCCGAGGTATCATGGCCTGGCGCCCCTCCATGGGTCCAGCGGCATCCATCGTCGCGGGGTGGGCTGGGCGTCCCCGTTCGGCCAGGAGGCGCACGAAAAAGAAAGGGCGCGCCCCCGTGCGGAAGCGCGCCCCTGATTCAGAACCCGTGCGGGCTCAGTAGCGATACGCCTCGCCCTTGAACGGCCCGCTCACCGGCACGCCGATATAGCCCGCCTGGTCCGCGCGCAGCTTGGTCAGCCTGGCGCCCACCTTGTCGAGGTGCAGCATCGCCACCTTTTCATCCAGGTGCTTCGGCAGCACATAGACCTTCTTCTCGTAGTGGCCGGGCTTCGTCCAGAGCTCGATCTGCGCGAGGGTCTGGTTGGTGAAGCTGGCGGACATCACGAAGGAGGGGTGGCCGGTGGCGTTGCCGAGGTTCACGAGGCGGCCTTCGGAAAGCAGGATGATGCGCTTGCCGTCGGGGAACTCGATCTCGTCCACCTGGGGCTTCACGTTGTCCCACTTGTAGTTCTTCAGGGCCGCGACCTGGATCTCGCTGTCGAAGTGGCCGATGTTGCAGACGATGGCGCGGTGCTTCATCGCGCGCATGTGGTCGGCGGTGATGACGTCCACATTGCCCGTCGCGGTGACGAAGATGTCGGCGCGCGGCGCGGCCTGTTCCATCGTCACGACCTCATAGCCTTCCATCGCCGCCTGCAGCGCGCAGATCGGGTCGACTTCCGACACCATCACGCGGCAGCCGGCATTGCGCAGCGACGCCGCCGAGCCCTTGCCGACATCGCCGAAGCCGCAGACCATCGCGATCTTGCCGGCCATCATCACGTCGGTGCCGCGGCGGATCGCGTCCACCAGCGATTCACGGCAGCCATAGAGGTTGTCGAACTTCGACTTGGTGACGCTGTCGTTCACGTTGATGGCGGGGAAGAGCAGCTTGCCATCCTTCGCCATCAGGTAAAGGCGATGCACGCCCGTCGTCGTCTCCTCGGAGACGCCCTTGATGGCGGCGGCCAGCTTGGCGAACCAGCCCGGCTTCTCCGTCAGGCACTTCTTGATCAGCGCGAAGAAGACGGTCTCTTCCTCGTTCGTCGCCTTGTCGAGGAAGGCCACGTCGCCCTGCTCGGCCTTCAGGCCGTAATGCACCAGCAGCGTCATGTCGCCGCCATCATCCAGCAGCATGTTGGGCTCGCCGCCATCGGCCCATTCGAGGGTCTTGCGGACGTAGTCCCAGTATTCCTCCAGCGTCTCGCCCTTCTTGGCGAAGACGGGAACGCCGGCGGCCGCGATGGCGGCGGCGGCGTGGTCCTGCGTCGAGAAGATGTTGCAGGAGGACCAGCGGACATCGGCGCCGAGCGCCGTCAGCGTCTCGATCAGCACGCCGGTCTGGATGGTCATGTGCAGGCAGCCGGCGATGCGCGCGCCCTTCAGCGGCTGGGACGCGCCATACTCGGCGCGGGTCGCCATCAGGCCGGGCATCTCGTCCTCGGCCATGTTGAGCTCCTTGCGGCCCCAATCAGCGAGGGAGAGGTCCTTGACGATGTAGTCGGTAGCGGCCGGCATGCGGGGCGTCCTTGTGCGAATTCAATGATGCGGCGGGCCGTAGCATGGCCCGGCCAGCATGGCTAGAGGCATAAGGATATCTTTATGCCTTCTTAGCCGCGCCCTATTCCAGCCGCGTGCCCGAGACCCGCACCAGTTCGGCGTGGCGCCTGATCTCCGCCTCCAGCAGCGTCGTAAGCCGCGTGGGCGGTCCCCCGATGATGTCGAGGCCCTGCGCCGTGAAGCGCGCCCGGCTCTCTGGCTCGGCCAGGATCTCGTTCACGATCGCGTTGAGCGCCTGGACGATCGGGGCGGGCGTGCCTTTCGGCAGCATCAGGCAGAACCAGCTGCCGAATTCCATGCCGGGCATGCCGAGCTCTGCCATGGTCGGCACCTCGGGCAGCACGGCGGAGCGTTGGTCGCTCAAGACGGCGATGGGCGTCACCTGTCCGCCGCGCACCTGCGGCGCCGCGCCGGTGACGAGGTTGAACATCACCTGGATGCGGCCGGTGAAGAGGTCCGTGAAGCCCTGCTGGATGCCGGCATAAGGGATATGCACCATCTCGGTGCCCGTCGCCTGGCGATAGAGTTCGCCGGCCAGGTGCATCGAGCTGCCATTGCCGGAGGAGCCGAAGGAGAGCCGCCCCGGATTGGCCCGCACATAGGCGGTGAAGGCCGCGAGGTCCCGGATGCCCAGGCTGTTGTTCACCACCAGGATGTTGGGGACATTGCCCAGCAGGATCACCGGCTCGAAATCGCGCTGCGGGTTGAAGGCGAGGTCGCGATACAGCGCCGGGCTGGTCGCCATGGTGCCGGCCCAGGTGAAGAGGATGGTGTGGCCATCAGGCGCCGAGCGCGCGGCGGCCGTCGCGCCCACATTGCCATTAGCACCCGGTCGGTTGTCCACCAGGGTGCGCTGCGGCAGGCGCTTGTCCATTTCCTGCGCCAGGATGCGGGCAAGGGTATCGGCCGTGCCGGCGCCGCCGGCGGCCGGCAGGATGATCCGCAGCGGCCGGTCCGGCCAGCCGGCGGGGAGCGGCACATTGGCCTGCGCCGCGCCGGGCAGGGCGGCGAGGCCGGTGAGCATCAGGCGGCGGGATGGGAAGGGCATGGCGGAGATGTCCCTTGGGATGATGGCGGATCTATGCGTGACCCCCATCTTTCCGCAATCGGGCGCGCGGCGCCACATGGACAGCATGGCGGGTGGGTGACACGATGATTGACGCAATGCAGCAAAGTGGCGCCGCATGAACCAGACGACGCGGATCATCCCCCAGGACCTCGCCCGGCACGAGGCGCAGGTGGCGCGGGATCTCGAGATGCTGAACCTGCCGCCCCGTGCCTGGGTGCCGCCCTTGGCGCGCGACGGTGTCGCGGTGCGGGATGTGGTGGTGATCGGCGCCGGCATGAACGGCATCGCGGCCGCCGGCGCGCTGATCTTCAAGGGCATCCGCAACATCGCCGTGCTGGAGGAGAGCGCCCCCGGCCAGGAAGGCCCCTGGGTGACGACGGCGCGGATGGACACGCTGCGCTCGCCCAAGACGCTGCCCGGCCCCTGCTTCGGCCTCCCCTCGCTCACCTTCCGCGCCTGGTATGAGGCGAGCTTCGGCGCCGAGGCCTGGGACGGGCTCTACAAGATCCATAATGCCACCTGGCAGGACTATCTGAGCTGGCTGCAACGCGTGCTGGCGCTGCCCGTCACGCACGGCGTGCGGGTCACGCGCATCAGCCCGGCCGAGGGTCTGTTGCGCCTGGAGCTTTCCGATGGCCGGAACATGCTGGCCCGCCGCGTGGTGATGGCGACCGGCCGCGCTGGCGCGGGCGGGCTGCACATGCCCGACTTCGTGGCGCCTGACCTGTTTCCGGACCGCGCCGCGCTGGCACCGATGCCCATTGATTTCGAAGCCCTGCGCGGCAAGGGCCTTGGCCTGATCGGCGGCGGCGCTTCCGCCTGGGACAATGCGGCGACAGCGCTCGAGCGCGGTGCCGCCGAGGCCCATATGTATGTGCGCCGCGCCACCCTGCCGCAGATCAACAAGGGCCGCGGCAGCGCCGGCCCCGCCTTCCACATGGGCTGGGACGCGCTGAGCCTGGAGGAGCGCTGGAACCTCATCGTCTATATGCACGATGCCCAGGCGCCGCCGCCGCATGAGACGGTGAAGCGTGCGCTGAAGCTGCCGGGCTTCCACATCCACCTTTCCACGCCCGTGCGGGCCGCGCGCCGCGGGGATGCGGGGGTGGTGCTCGACCTTGGCGGGCGGGAAGTGACGCATGACTTCCTGATCGTCGGCACCGGCTTCGTGGTGGACATGGATCGCGTGCCGGAGCTGGCCGAATTCGCCCCGCACATCGCCCGCTGGCAAGACCGCTACACGCCGCCCGAGGCGCTGCGCCGGGCGGAGATCGGGGCCTTTCCCTTCCTCGGCCCAGGCCTCGAATTGCAGCCGCGCAACGCCGGGACGCCGCCTGAGCTCGGCCTCATCCACCTGATGAATTACGGCGCGCATGCGACGCATGGCGGCATCGCCAGCGATATTCCGGGTGTTATGGTGGCGGGCGAGAAGGTCTCGACCGCCATCCTGCGGCACCTTTTCCAGGCCGAGATCGGCGCGCTGCGCCGCGAGCTGGAAGCCTTCGACGAACCGGAGCTGGAAGGCACGCCGTTCTTCGTGCCGCGATAACAAGAGGAAGTGGCCATGCGGGATCTGATTGACGAATTGGCGGGAATTGTGCCCGGCAGCAAGCTGGACGCGCTGCGCGCGATGCGGCCCGATGTGCGCAGCAGCCTCGCCGGCTACGAGGCCGCGATCTTCCAGGGCGAAAGCGGCCTGACCACCGCCGAGCGCCACGCGGTCGCGCAGCATGTGGCCGAGTTGAACGCGGAGGCCGCGCTGGCCGCCCATTACAAGGCCCGCGCGGGGGATTCGGCGCGCCTGCCCGTGCTGCGCGACTACGCCACGCTGATCACCCGCACGCCCGACCTCGCGACGCCGGGCGCGATCGAGAAGCTGATGCAGGCGGGCCTCGCCCCGCGTGACGTCGTCATGCTGGGTCAGCTCATCGCGCATCTGAACATGCAGGCCCGCCTCCTCGCTGGCCTCCGCCTCCTGGAGCAGGCGGCATGAGCACGCATGATTTCGGCTTCCCCATGCAAAGCCTGAACTGGAAGGCCTGGGCTCCGGTGCTCGACATCGCCCGGGCCACGCCGGACGAGATCAAGGTGCTGGAGGAGAGCCACGCCAAGGCGAAGGAGAACCCCTATTACCTGCTGCTGGTGCAGGAGGCGGAGGTGCTGCGCCAGCGCTCCAAGCTGTTCAACACCATCATGTACGGCCCACGCGGCGCCTCCCGCGCGGAGCGGGAATTGGCGGCGACGGCGGAATCGCGCCTGAATGGCTGCCCTTATTGCGCGAGCGTCCACGCGCTGCGCTACGTCCAGATGAAGGGCGATGCCGACCTCATGCAGCGCATGATGAAAGATGGCGTGGAGGTCGAGATGCCCTCTCGCCCGCGCGCCATCGTGGATTTCTCGGTGAAGCTCGCCGCCACGCCCTCTGCCGCCACGGCCGCCGATGTGCAGCGCCTGCGGGACGAGGGGATGGAGGATGTGGAGATCCTCGACATCATTCTCTCGGTTGCCATGTTCGCCAACGCCAACCGCCTCATGCAGACGCTGGGCGAGGCGGTGACGCCATGAACGAGCTTACGCAACTCGCGCACAAGGTTCTGCCCGCCGGGCATTTCGGCAACCTCGCCAGCGACCTCGCCATGGTGCGCGGCGAGGGCGCGCATGTCTGGGACAGCGAGGGGCGCGAATATGTCGACTACCTGCTGGGCTCCGGCCCCATGTTCGTGGGGCATGCGCATCCGGACGTCACGGCGGCGGTGATGGCGCAGGTGCCGCTCGGCACCACCTTCTTCGCCAATAATCCGGCCGGCATCCAGCTCGCGGCCCGCATCGTGGATGCGATGGCCTGCGCGGACCAGATCCGCTTCGTCAGCTCGGGTTCCGAGGCCGACATGTACGCGATGCGCGTCGCCCGCGCCTTTCGCGGCCGCGAGAAGATCCTGAAGTTCGAGGGCGGCTACCACGGCATGAGCGACCATGGGCTGATGAGCCTCTCGCCCAAGCGCGCCGCCAATTTCCCGCAAGCCATCCCGGACAGCGCCGGCATCTCGGCGCGCGTGCGCGATGAGGTCCTGGTCGCGCCGTACAATGACGCGGCGCATGCCATCGCGCTGATCGAGGCGCATCACGATGAGCTGGGCGGCGTGATCGTCGAGCCGTTCCAGCGCCTGCTGCCGCCCGCGCCCGGCTTCCTGGAGGCGCTGCGCGAGGTGACGGCCCGCTTCGGCATTCCGCTGATCTTCGATGAGGTCGTGACCGGCTTCCGCTTCGCCTATGGCGGCGCGCAGGAATATTACGGCGTGACGCCCGATCTCTGCACGCTGGGCAAGATCATCGGCGGCGGGTTTCCGCTGGCCGCCATTGCCGGCCGGGCCGACATCATGGCGCATTTCGACCGCGCGCTGGTCGGCGATGACGGCTTCCTGATGCAGGTGGGCACGCTTTCCGGCAATCCGGTGGCCTCGGTCGCGGGGCTAGCGACGCTCGACATCCTCGCGCGCCCCGGCGCCTATGACGGCGCCTTCGCGACCGGCCGGACGCTGATGGAGGGCCTGACGCGACTGCTGCGCGATGCCGGCCTGCCCGGCCAGGTGGTGGGTGAGCCCGTGCTCTTCGACGTGGTCTTCGCCGAGGGCGAGATCCGCAACTACCGCGACATGCAGCGCGCGGACGCGAAGGTGGCGGGCCATTTCAACCGCCATCTGCGCCAGGCCGGAATCCTGAAGGGCGACAGCAAGTACTACATCTCGCTGGCGCATACGCCGGACGACATCGCGGCGACGCTGGAGGCCTTCCAGGGCGCGATCAAGGCGCTGTAGCCTTAATCCACCTGGGCGCCCGAGGCCCGCACCACGGGTGCCCAGGTCTCCACCTCCCGCCGCATGAAGGCATCGTATTCGGTGGGGCCGAGCGGCCAGGGCTCGGCGCCGAAGGCGCGGATGCGCTGTGCCACGGCCGGGTCGCCCACCGCCGCCACCACCTCCGCACCCATCCTCTCGCGGATCGCGGCCGGCATGCCCGACGGCGCGGCGATGCCGTACCAGGAGGCGATATCGAAATCCGGCACGCCCTGCTCCTGCAGCGTCGGCACTTCCGGCATGGCGGGCGAACGCCGCGCGGTGGAGACGCCCAGCGCCTTGAGCAGCCCCGCCAGAACCTGCTGGCGCGAGGCGGGTGCGGCGCCGATGGCGAACAGCGTCTCGCCATTCAGCACCGCCGCCATGGAGGGCGCGGTGCCGCGATAGGGCACGTGCTGCACCTCGATCCCCATCCGCATGCCGAAGAGCAGCCCCGCGAGATGCGAGGAGGTGCCGGCCCCGGCCGAGGAGAAATTGGCCCGTGACGGATTGGCGCGGCAGAAGGCGACCAGTTCCTGCACGGAGCCGATCGGGCCATCGCCCTTCACGATCAGCACATTGGTCATGCCGGCGATGCGCGCCACCCCCGGCAGGTCGCGCAGCGGGTCGAAGGAGAGGCGGCGATACAGCGTGGGCCCGATGCCATGCGAGGCGATCTGGTTGATGTAGTAGGTGTTGCCATCCGGCGCCGAGCGCGCCGCGACCTCGGCCCCCAGCATGCCGCCCGCGCCGGGGCGTGGGTCGATCACCAAAGGCTGGCCCAGACGCTCGCGCAGGCGCTGTTCCATCATGCGCAGCAGCAGGTCGGAATCGCCGCCGGAGGCGCCGCCGATGACGAAGCGCAGCGGCCGGTCGGGCCAGGCGCCCTGCGCGCGCAGGGCAGGGGCGGCCAGCAGCCCGAGGCCGAGGGCCGGAAGGAGGCGACGGGGCGTCATGCTCAATCCGCCGTGATGTTCAGGGCGCGGATCAGCGGCACCCAGCGCTCGCGGTCCCGGTCCATGTATTGCTCCACCGCCGCCGCGTCGCGCGGGCCGAGGATGGCGAGGCCGCTCGGCTCGAAATGCGCGCGCATCGCGCCCTGCGCCAGGATGCGGTTGGTCGCCTCCCGCAGGCGCTCGACGATCGGCGCCGGCGTCGCGCGCGGCAGGGCGAGCCCGAACCAGCCCAGCGCCTGGAAGCCGGGATAGCCGCTTTCCGCCACCGTCGGCACGTCGGGCAGCAGGGACATCCGCTCCTCCGAGGTGACGGCGAGCGGAATGACGCGGCCCGACTGGATGCTTCCCATGGCGCCCGAGACGACCTCGACCATCATCGCCACATCGCCGCCGATGACGGCCAGCATCGCCTGGGCGCTGCCGGGATAGGGCACATGCGTGAGCTGGATATTGGCCGCGCGCGCGAACATCTCCCCCGCCAGGTGCAGCGAGGTGGCGGTGCCGGCGGAGGAGTAGGTGAGCCGCCCGGGATTGGCGCGGGCCTGGGCCACCATGTCGGTCAGGCTGCGCAACTGCCGCTGCGGATTGGCGAGGAAGACGAGCGGCACCTCCGCCATGATCGAGACCATGGTGAAGTCCCGCACCGGATCATAAGAGAGGGTGGTGGGCCGCAGCGCCGGATTGAGCACGAAGGTGGAGACGGTGCCGAGCAGCATGGTGTACCCGTCCGGCCGCGCCGTGGCCGCCGCCTGCGCGCCGATGGCGGTACCGGCGCCGCCGCGATTCTCGACGATCACGGGCTGGCCGAATTCGCGAGAGAGACGCTCGGCGAAGTTGCGGCCGAGGAGGTCGTTCGTGGCCCCGGGCGGGAAGGGGACGATGACGCGCAGCGGCCGGTCGGGATAGGGGGCGGTGCTTTGCGCCTGTGCCTGGCCCGTCAGCACCGTCGCGAGCAGCGCGAGGAGCAGGCCGCGAAGGAGGGGCCGGCTCATGCCGCCACCGCCGCTTCGCGGTCGATCCGGAGCGCGCCTTCCTTGAGCATCGGGATCAGCTCGCGCCCGAACTCGGTCGTGTCCGCCACCGGATCGAAGCCGCGGATCAGGAAGGAACCGACGCCGAGGCGGTAATAGCGCAGCATCGCATCCGCCACCTGGCGCGGCGTGCCGACGAGGCAGGAGGTATTGCCCTTGGCGCCGCTCGCCGCCGCGATGGGCAGCCAGAGGCGCTCGTCATGCACGTCGCCGCGCGCGGCGATGGCGAGCATCCGCTCGGCCGATTTGTCTTGCGCCTGGCGCGGCAGGCCCGCGCCCTCGATGTCCTGCAGGACGCGGCGCGCCTTGTCCCAGGCCTCGCCTTCGGTGGGCGCGATGATCGGGCGGAAGGAGATGTTGAAGCCGGGCGTATGGCCGAAGCGGGCGGCGCGCGCCCGGAAATCGGCGATGCGCTCGGCCGTCTCGGCCAGCGGCTCGCCATACATGGCATAGACGTCGCAATGCTCGGCGCCCATCTGGACCGCGCCTTCGGAAGAACCACCGAAGAACAGCTTGGGGTAGGGCTTCTGCAACGGCTTCACGGCGGACCAGGCGCCCTTGAAGCGATAGTAGCGGCCCTCGTGGTCGAAGGGTTCGGGCGCTGTCCACATGCGGCGCATCAGGCCGAGATATTCGGCCGCGCGCTCGTAGCGGGAATCCTTGTCGAGGAAGTCGCCCTCGCTCTGCTGCTCCTTGTCGGTCACGCCCGCGATGATGTGGACCGAGAGCCGCCCCCCCGAGAGATGGTCGAAGGTCGCCGCCGCGCGCGCGGCGAGCGTGGGGGAGACGATGCCTGGCCGGTGTGCGATGAGGAAGGAGAGCGTCTTCGTATGCGCCGCCGCGTGGGAGGCGACGTTGAAGCCCTCCGCCGAGGAGGAGTAGTAGCCGACCAGCACCTGGTCGAAGCCCGCCGCCTCATGCCGCTGCGCGAATTCGCGCAGGAAGGAGGGCGAGACGCCGCCCGCGATCACATGCAGCGTGGTGCCCTTCGGCGGGTCCACGCCGATCATCCCGATGACGCGTACTGGCATCCGTCTTCCTCCCTGGGCGGTGGCCCTTCCATGGGGCCTCCTATCCTGGGAGCCATGCTTGTCCGGCGCGGCACGGCGAACAAACGAATATTTTGGCGCTTATCCCATCGGGTTTTTCGATGGTATGCCTGGGCAGGGAGGGCGAGAAATGAATATCAAGCAGCTGGAGGCCTTCCTGGCGATCGCCCGCCATGGCGGCTTCGTCGAGGCGGCGGAGCGGCTGAACGTCACGCAATCCACCATCTCCGCCCGCATCAGGGAGCTGGAGCAGGACCTGGCCGTGGCGCTCTTCGACCGTTCGCGCCGCCAGGTGCAGCTCACGCCCAAGGGCCGCGAATTGCTGGACTACGCCTCCCGCGCCGTGGCGCTGCAGCGCGAGATCAAGCAGCGCATCGGCCTGCCCGAGGCGATCTCGGGCGTCTTCCGGATCGGTGTCGCGGAACTCATCGCGGTGACCTGGCTGCCGCATTTCGCGGCCTCGGTGCGGGAGCGCTATCCGGCCGTGACGCTGCAATTCGACGTGACGATGAACCCGGCCATGCTGGAGGGGCTGCGGACCGGCAGCCTCGACCTCGCGCTCATGATCCACACCGGGGCGGCGACGGATCTGCTGGCCCGCCCGCTCGGCACCGTGCCCTTCGCCTGGATGGCCGGCGTGGACTTCCCACTGCCCGACCGCGTGATGACGATCGACGAGCTGCGCCGCCTGCCCATCATCTACCAGAGCGCCGATTCCTTCATGAACCAGTTCATGAGCTCGATGCTCTATCCCGAGGGCAACAGTCGGCGCAGCGGCACCTCCTGCAACAGCCTTGCGGCGCGCGTTTCGCTCATCATGGCGGGGCTCGGCGTCAGCCTCATGCCGCTGATGACACTGGAGACGGCGCCGCGGCCCGGCCGGCTGCGCGTGGTGCCGACCGATCCGCCGCAGGTGGATGTGACCTATGACGCGGTCTGCGCCCGCGCGGCGCTCTCACCCGCGCTGCACACGCTGATGGAGATGGCGGTGGAGGCCAGCTCCTTCACTTCAGCAGCTCCGCCAGCAGGGGGTTCGGGAAGCGGCGGCTGCGCGTGATCGCGTAGAAGCCCTCCACCAGCCCGGGCACCCGGCAACGCTCCACCAGCAGGCCCGCGCGCAATTCATCGCGCACGACGACGGGCGGCACCAAGGCCACGCCCGGGCTTTCGCGCGCCAGCAGGCGCAGCATCGCCATGTCGTCCACCTCGGCCAGGATGGTGGGGCGGATGCCGGCCTGGTCCATCAGCAGGTCGAACCCCGCGCGGATGGAACTGCCGAGCGCGGGCAACAGGATCGGCGTCTCGCGCAGGTCGTCGGGGAAGCGGAAGGCGCGCGCGCGCCTGGGCTTGCGGCCGACCAGGCTGACCGGCTGCTCGTCCAGCAGGCGGCTGGTCCAGTCCTTCTCGGCATCGCGCGCGACGGGCGCGTTGGAGAGCACGGCATCCAGCGTCAGCGCATCGAGCTGCGCCAGCAGATCCCGCAGGTGGCCGGAATGCACCACCAGCTCCACATCGCCGCGGCCGATCAGCGGGCGCAGCAATTCGAGCTGGAAGTTGCGCGAGAGCGTGGCGATGGCGCCGATGCGCAGCACGCGCCGCGCGCCGGCGCCGCGCCCCTTCAGCGTGTCCAGCAGCTCATCGCCCGTGCGGAAGATGGTCTCGGCATGGTCGAGCGCGATGCGCCCGGCCTCGGTCAGCTCGAGCCGCTTGCCGATGCGGGTGAAGAGCTTCTGGCCGAGCTGCGCCTCCAGCGCCGAGAGCTGGGTGGAGAGTGCCGATTGCGCGACATTGAGGCGCTGCGCCGCGCGCGTCAGCCCGCCCTCGCGCGCGATGGCCCAGAAATAGCGCAGGTGGTGGTAGTTCAGGCCGGCCATGGATCATTCTCCCAAACAGAACGATACCATCCAATCTTTGAATTTTCCAGAAGCATTGCGCGCAGTTAACGAGGCCTCCGCCAGACTCTTTGCGTCTGACTTCGGAGGTTCGCCCATGTCCTGGATCGCGGCGTTCGCGCCCTTGCTGCTCGTCATCGCCGGAATCCTGCCGGGCGATTCGCGCCGCCACGTCACCCTCGCCGCCATGGGCGCCTTCGCGGCCGCGCTGGTGGTCGCGCTCGGCCTCGTCTTCCATGGGGCGGCCAGCGGCTTCTTCGTGCATCTCGATGCCGTCTCGGGCGTCATGCTGCTGCTGGTGGCCTTCATCGGCCTGATCGTGACGCTTTACAGCCGGCGCTATCTGGATGGCGATCCGGGGCAGGCGCGCTTCTTCCGCTGGCTGGGCTACACGCTCGCTTCCGTGCTGGCGCTCACCATCTCCGGCAACCTGCTTTTCTTCGCCGCCGCCTGGATCGCGACCAGCCTCTGCCTGCACCGGCTGCTGATCTTCTACCCTGAGCGGCATGGCGCGCAGCTCGCCGCCCGCAAGAAATACGTGGCGAGCCGGCTGGGCGATGTCGCGCTGATCGCGGCACTCCTGCTCATTCTCGGCCGCTTCGGCACGCTGGAATTCGGCGCGATCTTCGCCGCCACCCAGGCCCTCTCCGCCGCGGATGATCCCGGCATCGCCATCCACCTCGCCGCCGTGCTCATCGCCTTCGCGGCGATCGTGAAGTCGGCGCAGTTCCCGATGCATGGCTGGCTGCCCGAGGTGATGGAAACACCCACCCCGGTCTCCGCCCTGCTGCATGCGGGCATCATCAACGCCGGCGGCTTCCTCGTCGTCCGCATGGCGGATCTGGTGGCGCTCTCGGCCCAGGCGCTGGACCTGCTGCTGGTGATCGGCGCGGTGACGGCCATCTTCGGCGCCGCGGTGATGCTGACGCAGACCAGCGTGAAGGTGGCGCTGGCCTGGTCCACCGTCGCGCAGATGGGCTTCATGATCCTGCAATGCGGCCTCGGCGCCTTCGCCGCCGCCATGCTGCATATCGTGGCGCATGCCATGTACAAGGCGCACGCCTTCCTCTCGGCCGGCTCGCTGGCGCGCAAGCCGGGCGCGCAGCCGCCGCTGCCGCTGCGCATGCTGGTCCCGGCGCTGGGCATCGCGGTGCTGATGGTGCTGGTGGTGGGCGCTCTCTTCGGCATGCCCTTCATCGAGAAGCCGGGTGTGGCCGTGCTGGGTGCGACGCTGATGATGGGGCTGACGCCCATGCTGGCCGGCGCGCTCATGGCGCGGGATGAGGCGCGCTTCGTCGCCATCCGGGTCGGCGGCTTCGCGCTCGGTGTCTGCGTCGCCTACTTTGCGCTCCAGGCCGGCGCCGAATGGCTGCTCGCCGCCGCCCTGCCGGAGCAGACGGTCGTGCGCGGGCCCTTCGCCCTGGTCTGGGCGGGGCTCACGGTCCTGGCCTTCGCCACGCTGCTGGTGCTGAACGTGCTGCGCCGGCGCGGGCGCGCGGGCCCCGGGCTGCAGGCCTTCTACGTCCATCTGTTCAATGGGTTCTACGTCAATGCCTGGTGCAACCGCCTGGTGGCGAAGCATTGGCCGCTCAAGGGAGGCGCGTGATGACGATGATGGTGACCACGCTGCGGCAGGCGGCGAACCGTATCGCCCCGGTCTGGCCGCTCGCGGATTTCGTGGCGGTGAATCCCTTCCTCGGCCTGTCGGAGCTGCCCTTCGGCGCGGCCCAGGCCATGCTGGGCCAGGTCAGCGGCCGTCCCGCCCTGCCCGAGCGCGCGGTCTTCGCCGAGGCCATTGCCAGCGGCCGCATCACCGAGGCCGACCTCCTGGCCGCCATCGCAGCGGCCGGCGCTGGCCTCACGCCCGACGCGCTGCGGCAGGTGGCGCTGGAGCCGCGCGCGCCTGCCCCCGTCTCCCCCGCCGCGATGACGGTGAGCGACGTGCTGGACGCGACGCTCGGCACCGACTGGACGCGCATCACGACCGAGGAGATCGCCAAATGGCTCGCCGCCTGGGCCGATGACGGCCAGGCGAGCTGGGGCATGCCCTGGCGCGGCCAGCCGCTCTACGCCGCCTGGCGCGCCGCCGCGAAGCATGACCGCGCGCCGGAGGTGGCGGGGATCACCGGCTTCCGCGCCCTTGTCGCCAGCCTGCCGGCGGATGCCGCCGAGAGCGCGGCGGCGAGCCTCGTCGCGCTGGGCATCACGGAGCCCGCGGCCTATCTGCATCGCGCGCTGCTGGGCCTCGCCGGCTGGGGGGCGGCGCTGCGCCAGCGCGGCTGGTTGCGGGAGCTGGATGGCGCACCCAATGACGGCGTGATCGAGCTTCTCGCCATCCGCCTCGCCTGGGAACAGGCGCTGCATGCGCATCACGTGGCGCCGGCCTTCCGCGCCGCCTGGCAGGCGCGGCTGGCCGCGCCCATGGGCGAAACGCCCGATCTCGCGGCCGACCTCCTGCTGCTCGACGCCTATGAGCGCGGTTACCAGCGCGAACTCGGCGCCAAGCTCGCGCAGCGCAAGCCGCGCCCCGCGCCGCCGCCGTTGGTGCAGGCCGCCTTCTGCATCGATGTCCGCTCCGAGGTGTATCGCCGCGCGCTGGAGGAAGTGACGCTCCAGGCCGAGACCATCGGCTTCGCCGGCTTCTTCGGTTTCGCGCTGGAATATGTGCGCCTGGGCGATGCGAAGGGCGCCGAGCAATGCCCCGTGCTGCTCAAGCCCGGCCTCGTCATCTGCGAGGCGGTGCAGGGCGTGAGCCCCGAGCAGGAGGCCGAACTGGCCGCCGAGCGCGGCCTGAAGCGGCGCGCATCGGATCTCTGGAACAGCTTCCGCAACTCGGCCGTCTCCTCCTTCGCCTATGTGGAGACGGCGGGCTTCCTCGCCGCACCCGCGCTCGTGCGCGGCACGCTGGGCCGGACGCAACCCGTGGCGGACGGGCTGGACCCCGCGCTGCTGGCCCGCCTCGCGCCCAGCCTGGAGGCGCGGCCCTGGCAGGCCCGCGCGCATGGCTTCGCCAGCGCCGCCCGGCTGGATGCGGCGGAGGGGGTGCTGCGCGCGCTCTCGCTCACGCATGATTTCGCGCCGATCGTGCTGCTCGCCGGCCATGGCAGCAGCACGGTGAACAACCCGCATGCCGCCGGCCTCGATTGCGGCGCCTGCGGCGGCCATACGGGCGAGAGCAACGCCCGCGTCGCCGCCGCCGTGCTGAACGACCCGGCAGTGCGTGAGGGCCTGGTCGCGCGGGGCATCGTGATCCCGCCCGGCACGCGCTTCCTGGCCGGGCTGCACGACACGACGACGGATGAGGTGACGCTCTATGACGCCGACGCGACCGACCCCGCCATCCGCCAGCTGCGCGGCTGGCTGGACGAGGCCTCGAAGCGCGCGCGGCGCTTCCGGGCCGGCAGCCTCGGCATCGCGGGCACACCGGATGCCGAGATCCTGCGGCGCAGCACCGACTGGTCCGAGGTGCGGCCCGAATGGGGCCTGGTGAACAACGCCGCCTTCATCGTGGCCCCCCGCAGCCGCACCCAGGGGCTCGACCTCGGGGGCCGCGCCTTCCTGCATTCCTACGTCTGGCAGGAAGACAAGGGCTTCGGCGTGCTGGAGCTGGTGATGACGGCGCCCATGGTCGTCGCGAACTGGATCAACCTCCAATATTACGGCTCGACCGTGGACAATGCGGCGATGGGCAGCGGCAACAAGGTGCTGCACAACATCACCGGCCGCTTCGGCGTGCTGGAGGGCCAGGGCGGCGACCTCCGGGTGGGCCTGCCGATGCAATCCCTGCATGACGGCACGGAATGGCGGCATGAGCCGATGCGCCTGCATGTCGTGATCGAGGCGCCGGAAGCGGCGATGGAGGCGATCCTCGGCAAGCACGCCGGCGTGCGGCAGCTGGTGGAGAATGGCTGGCTGCACCTCTTCTCGCTCAGCGAGGATGGCGGCATGCGGCGCTACCACGGCCCAGGGGACGGCCAGGGGCGCTGGCTGGCGGGCTGAGCCCGGGACGGCTTGCCGAGGGGGGCGGCGCGGGGCATAGGCAGCCCTCCCATGCCGGCCTCCCTCATCCTCACCCACCTGCTGCTGGTCCTGCCGCTGGTCGGGCTCTCCTCCCTTGTCGTGGCGGCGATGATCCGCTGGCCGATCCTGGATGTGCCCAATGCGCGCAGCGCGCATACGGTGGTGACGCCGCGCGGCGGCGGGCTCGGGCCGGTCCTGGCCTTCGTGGTCGGGATGGTGGCGCTGTACCAGGTGGCGGATTTCGCGCGCATCGCCGAGCGGCAATTCATTGGCGTGATCCTGGCCGCCATTGCCATCGCGGCGGTCGGCCTGCTGGATGACATGCGCGACCTCTCGGCCCGGCTGCGCCTCCTCTGCCAGTTCGGCGCGGCGATGGTCGCGGTGCTGACGGGTCTGGTGCTGCACCGCCTTTCCCTGCCCATGATCGGCACGGTGGAGCTGGGCTTGCTGGGCACGCTCATCACGCTGTTCTGGATCATGGGCTGCACCAATGCGGTGAACTTCATGGACGGGCTGGATGGGCTGGTGGCGGGCACGCTGGTCATCGCCTGCGCGGCCCTGGCCGCCATCGCGCTCAGCCTCGGTGGCGGCTTCATCTACGCGGCCTCACTTTTCCTCGCCGCGGGCTTCCTGGGCTTCCTGCCCTTCAACCTGCACCGCGCGCGCATCTTCATGGGCGATGTGGGCAGCCAGTTCGCGGGCTTCATGCTCGCGGTGCTGGCCGTGGCCGCCGCCGGCTTCGAGCATAGCCAGGTCAGCTTCCTTATCGTGCCGCTGCTGATCTTCGGCCTGCTCTTCGATGCCGGCTTCACGCTGCTGCGTCGTGCGCTGATGGGCGAGCGTGTGGGGGCCGCGCACCGCACCCATCTGTACCAGATGGCGCAGCGCGCTGGCGTGCCGGTGCGGGTGGTGGCGGGCGTGCATTGGGGCTTCGCGCTGTTCCATGCGGCCCTCGCCGTCTGGTTCCTCAATGTCTCGGCCGAGGCGAAGCCGCTGGTGGGCGCGCCGGCGCTGGCCGTGCAGCTCGCCTGGGCCGGCTATGTGATCCACCGGATGCGCCAGGCGGGCCTCGGCTGGCGCGGCTAGCGGATTCCCCCTTAGCCTGACCCTTCACAATGAGGAGGGTTCATCGGTGGCTGACGCGCTTTCCCATCCACTCGATCCGCTGACGCCGGATGAGATCCGCGCCGCCGCCGTCGCGGTGCGGGCCGCGCATGACCTGGGGGCGGGGATGATGTTCGAGACCATCACCCTGGATGAGCCCGGCAAGGCCGAGCTCGCGGCCAGCCCCGCCTGTCCGCGCATCGCTTTCGTCTGCGCCTTCGACCGCCAGGATGGCCGCGTCTTCGAGGCGCGGGTGGATCTGCGCGCGAACCGCGTCCTGAGCTGGACGCCGCGCCCCGGCGTGCGGCCACGCATCCTCTTCGACGACATCCTGCTGGTGGGCGAGGTGGCGCGCGCCGATCCGCGCTTCCTGGCGGCCCTCGCCCGGCGCGGCATCACCGATGTGGCGCGCGTGCAGGTGGACCCCTGGTCGGCCGGGAATTACGGCCTGCCGGATGAGGAGGGCCGCCGCCTCTCGCACACCTTCTGCTGGCTGCGCAGCAGCGAGGACGACAACGCCTATGCCCACCCGATCGAGGGCCTCTGCGCCGTCATCGACCTCGACCGTGCCGAGGTGCTCCGGGTGGATGACTACGGCGTGGCGCCCGTGCCGATGGGGGACCGCAACTATGCCGCGAAGTTCCGCGAGAGCTTCCGCGCGGACATCAGGCCGCTGGACATCACGCAGCCCGAGGGCCCGAGCTTCACCGTGACGGGCCAGGAGGTGCATTGGCAGAAATGGCGCTTCCGCGTGGGCTTCAACGCGCGCGAGGGGCTGACGCTCCATGCCATCACCTATGCGCAGCGGGGGGTGATGCATCGCGCGGCACTGTCGGAGATGGTGGTGCCCTATGCGCATCCCGGCGGCGGGCATTTCCGCAAGAACGCCTTCGATGTCGGCGAATACGGCTTCGGCGTGCTGGCCAATTCGCTGACGCTGGGCTGCGACTGCCTGGGCGCCATCCGCTACTTCGACGCCTGGCTGAATGACAGCAAGGGCGATCCCTACCGCATCGAGAACGCCATCTGCCTGCATGAGGAGGATCACGGCATCCTCTGGAAGCACACGGACCTGTTCACGGGAAAGGTGGAAGTGCGGCGCGCGCGGCGGCTCGTCATCTCGTCCATCTCCACCATCGGCAATTATGAGTACGGGCTGTTCTGGTATTTCCACCAGGACGGCTCGATCCATTTCGAGGTGAAGGCGACCGGCATCATGAACACCGCGACCCTGATGCCGGGCGAGCAGCCGCGGTTCGGCACCATGGTCGCCCCCGGCGTCTATGCGCAGCTGCACCAGCATGTCTTCAACATGCGCCTCGACCTCGATGTGGACGGCACGGCGAACCGCGTGGTGGAGCTGGACACGGTGGCCCTGCCGATGGGCGAGGAGAACCCGCACGGCAACGCCTTCATGGTGCAGGAGAAGGTCCTGGCGCGCGAGAGCGAGGCGCAGCGCATGGCCGAATTCGCCACCTGCCGCAGCTGGCGCATCGAGAGCACGACGGCGCGCAACGAGATGGGCATGCCCACCGCCTATCGGCTGCTGGCGAGGGACGCGCTGCCCGTCTTCTCCCACCCACAGGCGATGGTGACGCGCCGCGCCGGCTTCATGACGCGCCACCTCTGGGTGACGGCCTTCGATGCGGAGGAGCTGTTCGCTGCCGGCCGCTACCCGAACCAGAGTGCCGGCGGCGATGGCCTGCCCGCCTATGTGGCGGCCGACCGCCCCCTGGATGGCGAGGATGTGGTGATCTGGCACAGCTTCGGCCTGCACCACATTCCACGCCCCGAGGATTTCCCGGTGCAGCCCGTCATCACCTGCGGCTTCACCCTGCACCCGGACGGCTTCTTCGACGAGAACCCGGCGCTGGATGTCCCGCCCTCGCGCAGCAAGACAAGCTGCTGCGCGGGATAAGCCGATTGCCCGGGGCGCCCGGACCAGCGAGACTTCGCGCCGGGGAGAGCAACGAATGAGCAGCCCGGGCAGTATCGAGACCCGCTATTCCTGGGTGATCGCCGGCGCCACGCTGGCGATGCTGGCGCTGGCCGCGGGCGGGCCGATGACGGTGGTGATCGGCCTGGTGCCGATCTCGGAGACATTGGGCGCCGGCCGCTCGCTCCCCTCGCTCGCCACCTCGCTCGCTTATCTGGGCACGGGCGTCGGGGGCGTTCTGTGCGGCCTGCTGGCCGGACGTTTTGGCCAGCGGGCGGTCGCGATGCTGGGTGGTTTCGCCATCCTGGCCGGGCTCGCAATCGCCTCGCTGGCCGAGAAGTGGTCGCTGCTGCTGGGGATCGGCGTGGGCGTCGGTCTCTTCGGCAATGGGGCGCTGTTTCCGCCGATGCTGGCCTATGTCTCGCTCTGGTTCGACCGGCGACGTGGGACGGCGCTGGCGCTCGTCTCCTCCGGGCAATACATCGCGGGCTTCGTCTGGCCGAGCGTCTTCGAGCGCAGCATCGCGGCCTATGGCTGGCAGTGGACCATGCTGGTCTATGGCGTCTTCGCCTCGGCCATCATCGTGACGGTGGCCGCGCTGCTGCTTCGGCCCCCGCCGGTGCAGCCCAGCGGACCGGGCGGGCTGCGCGTGGTGCCCGGAGCCAAGGTGCTGGGGATGGCGCCCAATACGGCACTGGCGCTGATCGCGGCCGGCAGCTTCCTCTGCTGCGTGCCGATGGCGATGCCGGCGGCGCATCTCGTGGCCTTCTGCGGCGACCTCGGGATCGCCAGCTCGCGCGGGGCGGCGATGCTCTCGGTGCTGCTGCTGGCCGCCTTCCTCTCGCGGCAATTCTGGGGCTGGCTCTCGGACCGGCTGGGCGGGCTCTGGACCGTCCTGCTGGGCGGCCTCGCGCAGACCATCGGCATGATGGGCTTCCTGGTCACGCAGGACGAGGCCGGGCTGTTCTTCGCCGCCGCCGCCTATGGCCTGGGCTTCGCAGGGCTGGTGCCGGCCTATGTGCTGGCGGTGCGTGAGTTGTTCCCCGCCGTGGAAGTGACCTGGCGGGTGCCGGCGCTGCTGCTGTGCAGCCTCTCTGGCATGGCCTTCGGCGCCTGGCTGGCGGGCGTGATCTATGACGGCGTGGGCTTCTACGCCGCCGCCTGGTGGGTCGGCATCGCCTTCAATGTCGTGCAGCTCGCCTTGGTGGGCGTGCTGATCGCACGGATGCGACGCGCGCCCACCGGCTGAGGATCACAGCGCCTGCAGGCGGTCATACTGCGCGCGCGTCCAGCCCACATTCTCATTGTGGAGCGGCACGCAGGCGGCGCGGAAGGCGGCGCGGTCGGGCTCCTGCACGGTCTTGCCCTGGGCGCGGAACCAGGCGGCCAGCTCCTGCTCCTGCGTGCGGATCGCGGCGCCGCAGCGATCGGCGGCCTGGGCGAGGACCTCGCGGAAGATGCCGCGCTCATTCTCGTTCAGGCGCCGCTGCAGCCCGCCGCCGATGATGGTGAGCAGGCTGTCCGTGATGTGGCCGGTGAGCGAGATGTGGCTCTGCACCTCGAAGCATTTCTTGGCCTGGATGGTCGGCAGCGGGTTTTCCTGCGCGTCCACCGTGCCGTTCTGCAGCGCCAGATAGACCTCGGCGAAGGCGATGGGCGTGGCATTGGCGCCGACGGCGCGGGCGAACATCAGGAAGGAGGGCGCCTGGGGGACGCGCAGCTTGAGGCCGCGCATGTCAGCCGGCGTCATGACGCTGCGATTCGCCGTCACCATGCGGTCGCCGTAATAGGTCAGCGCCACGGCGTG